>NZ_JACHTP010000001.1:0-148787 GCF_020135855.1 Campylobacter sp. B0100352/1 | reverse complement strand
AGTGGTTTAATAGTGGATGTATTTTTTAGATCATTTGTAAAAATTAAGATTTTTAATTTTAAAAAATATGATTAAAATAACTAAGATGTAGAAGTTACTTTGTATGATGCTTAAATTTTATTTTTAACTAAATTTTAGAACACTCTGTTATTTTTCCATTGTAGATGAGTGATTGTTGATTAAAATTGCTAAATTTAGGAATATGAGTATATCCACTTAAAGGATCAATCACTATGCAAATTTGACGTTTGTATTTGGAGGTTAAGCGAATGATGCAATTTTTGCCGCTTTTTGCTAAATTTTTATCATAGAGGCTTTTGGAATTTTTAAGTGGGGAATATAATCTTCCCATTTCATCAAAAACAATTCTTGTCGAACCACTACAAGATCCTTTAAATTCAACTTTTTCTATATCGAAAGTTTTAAAAATATTAAATCTTTTGGTTGCTTTTTCATCATCCTTATCGATCACTCCACTTTGTCCTGAATTCATGAGTTTTTTAGGATTTAAGATATCTATGGCAATTTCTCTATCGATATTGATATCTGTTTTACCTAAATTTGCATTACCATCGCCATTTTTATCTAAAAAAATAGTATAAGTTTGCTCATAATCAGTCGCTGCAGATTTGATAAAATAGAGTTGCCATCTGCTTTTATACCATTCTCTTTTGGCCACTGCTAGATCTGAATTTCTAAAACTTTCTTGTATCATGGCTAAATTTCTAAGATAATTGATATCGTTAAGAATTTGTTTTGCGCCTAAAATCGATCTGTCTTGTTTTATATTGATTTTAACTATAGAAATAACAATGCCTAAAATAAAAATAATCAAAACAAGTTCTAAAAGAGTAAAAGCCCTACTTAAAGCTTTTGATTTGATATTTTTTTTCAAATTGGCCTAACTTTACTTTGATTATTTTTTGATTTTTATCATCTTCTTTATCATTTTTTATAGCACTTAAATAAAAAGTATTGCTATCTTTGATCCCATAAAATTTTAATCTTTTTTGCAAGGCATCAGAAACTCTGATCGCAAAAATATTTTGCTTTTTTAATTCTTGACTTAATTCTTTGGCAAAATGGTAATTGTTTGCAAAATTTCTTTTAGGATTTGAAACTATATAATATAAAAATTGATTTCCTATAATGACAAAATAGCAAAATAGCAAAAAAATAACTGTGCATTCTATAAAAATTTTATATTTCAATCTAAACACAGGCAATCTTACGCGATAGCTTTCCATAAGAGTTTTTATCATCAAAGGAGTGCAAATAACACAAAATGGAAGAAAATCTTCCAAATAAAGTTTTTGCCTTAAAGAAAGCAAGGAGCAAAAAATAAAAGTAATACTCATCAAAAACCAAAGCAAGCTTTTTTTCTCTCTAAACATCAAACGATAAATAACATAAAAAAAATAAATAAAAACAAGCGGAGAAAAACAAGCGGAGAAAATTCCTAAAGTATCTAAAAAATACCCTCTTGGACGTCCGCTTATATCAAAGCCGTAAAAACTGATATTGATCCCAAAAAGTATCAAAGATAAATTCAATAAAAGAAAATCTTTTTTATAAATTCCAAAAAAGAAAAAGGTTAAAAATAAAATATTAAATGATTTATCCACACACAAAGAAAGGATCAAAAGAAGATAAAAAAGCCATTTTTTCTCATACTCGTAAGCACAAAGTATTGCTAATGTTAAAAAAATAACTATAGCGGCCTCATTGACCAATAAAGCACTCGCAACAGTGCCAGGAAGTAAAATAAAAAGCAAAAGCGAAAGAAAGGTATCAAGAGACGTTTTGGTATATTTTTGTGCTAATTTATAAAGTAAAAAACAACTTAAAAAATGAAAAAACAAAATAGGAAATCTTAAGCCAAAATCATTTTGACCCAAAATAAAAGTTCCAAAATGAGTCAGATAATAAAGCAAATCATGCGAAAAAAATAAAAGAGAATTTCTTTCTCCAAAATAAATTTCAGCTTCATCACTACTGATACTTAAAGTAGAAATTCCATAAAAAAGGGCTAAAAAATCAAAGATCAATAAAATAATAAAATGCGTTTTTTTGACTTTTTTCATGAATTTAATTCTAGCAAATTAATCTTAAATTATAAATTTAGCTTAAAATTGATACTATGCTTAGTTTAATCAAGCTATATATAAATTTTTAATTCACCTAAGGTTAAAATGCAAATTGTCACTCAAATTTATACAAGCAGTATTGAAATCAAAAAATCCACTTTTTTAGCTTTTCTTTGTCCTTATGAACATTTTAAAACACTTTTAAGCAATTTAAAACAAGAGCATCCAAAAGCTGTGCATTTTGTCTATGCTTATAGATATTTAAATGATTTTAATCAAATTGTAGAAGATAAAAGTGATGATGGCGAACCTAAAGGAACCTCTGGAATGCCTTCTTTAAATGTTTTAAGAGGTTTTGATCTGATCAATACAGCTGTCATTGTGGTAAGATATTTTGGCGGGATAAAACTTGGCACAGGCGGACTTGTAAGGGCATATAGTGATGCTGTTAATGAAGTGATCTGTCATTCAACTTTAATGCCTTTTGAAATTAAAGAAAAAATTGAAATTGCTATCAATATAAAAAATCTTGGACGCTTGGAGCATTTTTTAAATTCAAACGCTTTAAAATTTCAACGCGATTTTATAGATGAAAGAGTGATTTTGAGTTTTTATGTTAGCAAAAATGAAAAAGAAAAATTTGAGATATTTTGTAAAAATTTTACACCTCTAGAAATACAAAGGCGGTAAAGCCCCATAAATGGGACTTTGATTAAATTGCACTTAATAAATCATTCAAAAGAGAGCTATTCTTTTGTTCATTCTGATTTAAAAGATCATTATGCACACTTGCACTTTGAGATCTTAAAGAAAGATCCCCTTCATTTTGTCTAAAACGATAAGCATAAACATTTGAATTTTGAGCGTATGTGCTTAAAGAATGATTTGAATTTGAACTCTCATTGTTTATTTTAGAATCCAAATTCTGCGAATTTTCATTCTCACCTAATCTGTCTAAAAGACTTGTGAAATCAGAATTAGAAGAATAATCCTCAACTTCTTTATCCACTTTTTTATACTGACCACTGATAGCATCGTATTCATACGAGCTTATGGTTTTGTAACCTACTTGCATAACTTTCTCCTTTCAAAATATGCAAAAATTATGCAAGCAAAAATCGTTCCTTTTAAAAATCAATCGTGATGAGTTGGGACATACTCCACATCAATTTCGCGATTTGCTATAAAATTTTCTTTAGCTTTTTTGCAGTTTTCATCACGCATTTTTCGGTATTCATTGCGTATAGTAATTTCTTTATCGCTTAAAGGTCTATCCTCTAAAAAGCTGATGTGAAAATAGGTATCATCAGGCTTAGAATAAGTCTTATAAAAATCGATATAATCAAAATAATCTTTTCCGTTATCAAATTCCACAACTTCTTCGATATAAATAGTCGGACCAAAACCTTTATGATTTTGAGTAAAATGCCCAAAACCTGCACTGTATTGAATTCTAAATTTAGCCATTATTTTCTCCTAAAAATTCTTCATAATTTCCTCTAAAGTCTAAAAGTTTTCCATCTTTTAGTTCCCAAATACGATTAGCAAAAGAACTGATGAGTTCCCTATCGTGACTCACACAAAGCACCACACCTTGAAAATTATACAAAGCTTCTCCTAAAGCAATAATACTTTCAAGATCAAGATGATTATCAGGTTCATCTAAAAGTAAAAAATTTGGACGCTCTAGCATAAGACGAGAAAGCATCAAGCGATGCTTTTCACCTCCGCTTAAATTTGCGGCCATTTTTTCTTGATCGCTTCCGCTAAAAAGCATTCTTCCCAAACACTTTCTAATCTCATCTAAATCTTTAAATTTTTCACTCATAAGCCATTCATAAAGCTTTAAATTTTCATTGATGATATTACTCGTATCTTGTGGAAAATATCCAAGCTCTATAGTTGCACCTAAATGTAAATTACCACTATCTGGAGTGATGGCATTTGCAATGATTTTTGCCAAAGTTGATTTACCCACGCCATTTGCTCCGATTAAAGCAATTTTATCATTTTTTTCTATCTTAAGTTCCAAATTTGAAAATAAACTATGTTCATAAGCTTTAGAAATTCCCTTAAGCTCTAAAACTTCATTGCCAATCTCTCTTCCTAAGCGAAAAACGATACTAGGATCCCTGCGACTTGAAATTTTAATTTCCTCAAGCTCTAATTTTTCAAGTGCCTTAGCCCTACTTGTGGCTTGTTTTGCCTTAGACGCATTTGCACTAAAACGGCGGATAAAATTTTCTAATTCTTCTCTTTCTTTTAAAGTTTTATCGCGTTTAAGTTCAGCTTGTTTTGCTAAAAGCGTCGAAGCCATATACCAATCATCGTAATTTCCAGCAAAATCTCGAATTTGCTTAAAATCAACATCTAAAATTCTCGTGCAAATTTTATTAAGAAAATGCCTATCGTGAGAGATCACTACCAAAGTTCCCTCGTGTCTTAAAAGTTCATTTTCAAGCCAAGAAATTGCCTCTAAATCAAGGTTATTTGTAGGCTCGTCTAAAAAAAGCACATCTGCACCTAAAAACAATACTTGTGCAAGTAAAACTTTAAATTTATCTGCGCTTTGCAAAGTACTCATCAAAGCATCAAAATCTTTGATTTTTAAAGAACTTAAGATTTTTTCACAACGCGTTTCACAATCGTAATTTGGATCCTCTTCAGCCGTTATCATTTCAAGTTCGCTTAAGCGTTCATTGATTTCATCGGTAAATTCTTCACTCATATAAAGCTTTTCTTTTTCTTTTAAAGCCTCATATAATCTTTTATTGGCACACATAACCGCATCTTTAATGGTGTAGTTTTCAAAAGCAAATTGATCTTGCCCTAAAACTGCGATCCTTAAGCCCTCATCAAAAACAACTTCACCGCTACTTGATTCTATTTCACCTGAAAGAATTTTTAAAAAAGTTGATTTTCCAGCACCATTAGCGCCTATAAGTCCATATCTTTGCCCGCGAACGAGTTTTAAATTGACATTTTCAAATAAAAGTTGATTTGCAAAACGCATGGTAAGATTTCTTACTTCAACCATAAAGATTCCTTAGATTTTTTGAAAAATTGTAGCGAAAAAAAGCTTGATTTTAGTTTGATTGGAATTTAGGGCAATGTTTTATTGCTCTAAAAATTATTTAAAAATGTGTCAATTTTTTAATTTCATTAAAAAGCGTTTGGCTTTGCTGTTTTATATAAGCAAAAATTTCTTCTTCACAATGGGAATTTTTTAAAATATAATCAAAAGCATTTTTATTATTTTTTTGCAACTTTTCATTCCAAAATTCCACCGTACCACCTCTAGACCTTGTTGAAAAAATTATAATATCAATGTCTTTTTTAACAAATTTCGAAAGCTCATCGAAATCTTCTTCGCAACATTCTTTAGAATCTCCACGACTGATGAAAGCTAATAATACATTTTTAAAATCAATTAAAGCTATAAAATCCTCACCTTCAGTAGCTTTTATTTTAATCAAATTACTTGATTTTTGTTTTAAAATTTTTAAAAAAGTCCAGTTTACTGTTGCTGTTTTTCCACAATTAGCAGGACCTTTTATTCGTATAAAATGTTTAATCTTCATTTTTTTCCTTTCATTAAGAATTTTTATCAATATAAAAAATTAAGCTGATCTAATTAATTTATATTGAAAAATTATTCCATATATTAACTTAATAAATATTAAATATTCTTATAATAAATAATTGAATATTTCAAATGTTTTTAATAAAGAAAAACTAATGTAGAATTTTAAAAATTTTAATAGGAATTAGATGATCAAAAAAAGCAAACGCGACATGGCGTATGAAATTGATGTTGATGTAAGCACACTATATAACTGGAGAAAATATAAACCTAATTTATATCGTATTGTCATGCTAGGATTTAAATTTGATGAACTTTTAGAAAAGCAGAAAAAAGACTACGAAGAACTCCTTCATATGGAACAAAAAATCCAAGAAGAAATCTCAAAATTTAACAAAGACTAATTTTTAAGTTTTTTTATATAAAATTCTCAATTTTTATTATTTAAAGGTTGATTGATGTTTTTTTTAGATTTTTTAAGTTATTTTAGTTTGATTTTTGAAATTTTAACGTTATTTTTAGCTTTTTATTTTAAAAATACGCGTATATTTTTTATCACTCTTGCTTTACTTATCTTTCATTTGCCTTATTTTTTCAATAGTATATTTCAAGCTCACTTGTTTGTTTCTTTATTTTTGCCTTTGATTTTTGTTTTACTTGGAGTAAAAAAAATATCCAATAAAATTTTAGAAAAAAGCAATCTTAGCTCTTTTTTAATCATCATTTTTATAGCAATTTTAGGTTTTATCCTTCCAAATAACACCAATTTCAATGCTAGTAATTTAGACTTTCATTTAAATTTAATTTTACTTAAACCGATCAATGAACTTGCTTTTTTATTTTTTATCCTTTGTGGTTTTATCTTGATTATACAAAGCTTTAAAAGAAAAGAATATTATCTTTTGTTAGCCTTTGTTGGAGCAAATTTACAATTTTTATTTGATTTTTTTTGTGGTGTTAAATACTTTGAATTTGCTAGTTTGATTTTTTGCTTTGTTATTTTGTATCAAATATATCAAAATTTATTTTTTGATGCTTTGACAAAATTGCCCAATGAAAAAAAATTGATGCATTATCTTAAAGGAAAAGATCATTACATCATCGCCTTGCTTCATTTTAATGAATTGCAATACACTCAAGAATCTTATGTCAAGCTTATTTTAAAACAAATTGCTAAAATTTTAAAACGCTTTAAGACAAAAATTTTTATACAAAACTATGATTTTATTTTAATTTTTGATGACAAAAATACTGCTTTAAATCATCTTGCTTTTCTAGAATCGACTTTAAAAAATACAGAATTAAAATTAGAAAATGAAAGCTTTAAACCAGAATTTAAACTTATATGGGAAGAAAATAAGGATAAAAGTTTAACTTATATTTTAGAAAATCTAAGAGAAAAGCTCTCTTAGATTTGATATTATTTTTCGTTTGCTTCAGCATCAATACTTAAAGTGATATCATCACCTAAAGTAAGTGTAGAAGTTCCAGCGCCAAATTTAAATTCAGAACGCTTGATTTTTCCATTTAAAGAAAAGCCTACTTTTTCTTTGCCGTCTTTTCCTTTAGCCATACCGCCTATTTCAGTATCTAAAACCACTTCTTTTGAAACTCCAGCTATGGTTAAGATCCCTGTCATTTTTCCTTTTTCTTTACTAATTTTTTCATATTTTTTCATTACAAATGTCATATCAGGATATTTTTTTGCTTTAAAAAAGTCATCTTGTCTTAAATGATTATCTCTAGTTTGATTATCAGTATTAACAGAGGCTACTTTGATTACAGCTTCAAGTTTTTTAAATTCATAAGTTTTAGGATCAAAATCTATAACTGCACTATAATCTTGAAAATTTCCCTTTACGTTGCTGATTTGCAAATGTTTAATTTTAAAACCGATATCTGTGTGAGCTTTATCTAAAGTATATTCTTGTGCAAATAAACCTGTACTCAAAAAAGATGCAACAACTAAAGAGCTTAGTAGAATTTTTTTCATTTTTTTCCTTTAATAATAATTTTGGTCAAAGAAATTATATGAAAGAAAAAATAATCAATAATTAATATCAATTTAAAGTATTGAGTAAAAATTTCACAAAATCATCAAAATTTGGCAATTTTAAATCTTTCATTTCTCTTTGCTGTTTTCCCCACATACATTCTGGAAAATAAGCGTCATCTTTAAAACGAGCCATTACATGAAAATGAACTCTTGGAACATAGTTTGCAAATGAGGCTATATTGATTTTTTCTGGATTATAAAATTCAATCATAGCTTTTTCACAAAGTAAAATTTTATCAAAAAGTTCTCTTTGTAAATCACTTGGGCAATCGCTTAATTCTTTATAAGGATACTGAGTAAAAATCTTGATCCAAGGAATTTGAGACTCTTCTTTTTCTATGTAAATTAAATCGTTTTTATAAATCATTTTTACGCCTTATTAAATTAAAAATCATAAAAAATATTTTACAAAAATTATCAAATTTTTAAGATAAAATGGATAAAATTCTAAAAAACATTAGGAGAATAAATGCAAATTGGCTTAAATTATAGCTCATATTATCATTTTAATCACTCTTCTAATGACTCAAAAAATGGTAATTCTATAGACTTAAAAGATAATGATTCTATAGATACAAAAAATGACGATGATACCTCATCTAAAGAAAATAATCAACAAGATACACAAATGATCAATGGCGTTGAACTTGACGCTAAACAAATTCAGCAACTTAGAGAACTCCAAAATATAGATAGAAATGTAAAAGCACATGAAACCGCGCATCAAGCCGCTGGTGGTGGATTAGCTGGAGCTGCAAGTTTTACTTACACTAGAGGACCTGATAATCAAATGTATGCTACTGCAGGTGAAGTTCCTATCAGTATGCAAAAAGGAAACACCCCTGAAGAAACGATAGCTAATGCTCGTCAAATTGTAGCCGCGGCTATGGCTCCTGCAGATCCTAGCCCACAAGATTACAAAGTGGCTGCAAATGCAACAAAAATGGAATTTGAAGCTAGAGCAGAAGCGATGAAAATAAAAGCTGAAGAAGCTAAAGAAAAAGAAGAAGAAAACAAGGAAAAAACAGAAGAATCAGATAATGTAGATTCAAAAAATTCTAAACAATCATCCCCTGATGAAACCGCGGATAAAAAATTTAAAAAATTCGTCGCTACAACTTATCAGCAAAATTCTAAAAATAATTACATTCATTTTAGTATCGCTTCTTGATACTCTAAATATACTTTGATTTTATTTATTTTGATGCAAAAAATACTAAGACATTGTATCATCAATAAGCTTGAAAGCAAAAGCTTTCAAGCAAGAATTTTTCCACTTTTATGATATTTCAAAATCCCTTCAGCACAACGATAAGCTAAAGCTCCTACAGTATCTGTTGGATTGTAACCACTATTGTGTTGGAAATTGCCAGCACCTACAACAAAAAGATTATCCGCATCCCAATGTTGCAAATAAGTATTTACGACACTCATTTCAGGATTTGCACCCATGGTTGTTCCACCAGTATTATGAGTGGTTTGATAAGGCACAATGCTATAATTTTTAAGATAAGAACCTTTTTTAATTGATTTTACACCTTTCATTCTTTGTGCTATTTGAGCTGTTTTATCTGTAATGAATTTATGCAAAGCTCTGTCTTGATCTGTAAAATTATAAGTTAAGCGTAAAAGTGGCATCCCGAAAGCATCTTTATAAGTCGGATCTAAACTTAAATAATTATTTTTATGTGGTAAAGAAGCCCCTTGACCTCCAATATAAATATTTCTTGTAAAATTATAGTTTAAGGCTTTTTTAAATTCAGCACCCCATAAAGGAGTTCCTTGAGGGACTGGGGCTGATTGTATAGGGCGACTTCCGGATTGGACACTATAAATCATAGCCCCGTGAAGAAATTTTTCTTTAGAGTGATCAAAATTATCTCCTATAAAATCATCGCAAGTTGTTCCAAGCGCACCGGATCCCATAAAAGTGTTAAATTGCTCATCGAAAAAAGCAGTTGTGCCCATATTCATTTGATAACAATAGTTTTTACCCAAAGTACCCTTGCCTGTTTTTGGATCGTATTGTGATCCAATATCACTCACCATTAAAAGTTTAGCATTATTAAACACATAACTTGTAAGCACGACTATATCAGCAGGTTGAATATATTCTTTCATCGTTCGAGTATCTACAAATTTAACCCCTGTAACCTTACCGTCTTTTTTTAGAATTTGCGTAACATTGCTATAAGTGCGTATGGTATATTTACCTGTACTCATAGCTTTGGGAATGACCGTTGTTATAGGACTTGCCTTTGCTCCATATTCACAACCATACCTTTCACAAAAAGCACAATATTCACAAGGAGCTAATTCTTGACCATCTGGATTAATATAACTAGATTTTGAATTAGCCGCTGGCAATCTAAATGGATGTAAATCCATCTCCTTAGCTGCATTTTCAAAACGTTTGAGTATTTTTGTATTTTCTAAAGGTTTTTGAGGATAAGGACTTGATCTAAAAGAACCCATTTTTTCAGCAAGTGGGTTTGGCTCTCCAGAAATTCCACAAGTTTTTTCAAATTTATCATAATAAGGCTCCATATCCTCATAAGTTAAGCCCCAATCTTGCAAAGTATAATCATCGCCTAATTTATTTCCATATCGCTTAAAACTTCTACTTTTGATTTCAAAATCATAAGGCATAAATCTAAAAGTCCAACCATTCCAATGTACTCCAGCACCACCAACATTGTTTCCAAGCAAAAAAGAACCCATTTTTCTATAAGGCAAAGCTAATTCTTTAAAATCATTTCTAAAAGTAACCGTATCTTTGGAACAATCCTGCATTAAACCATAATTAATTCCATATCTCCACTCATCATGGATAAAATTAAAATTTTCAATACTTTGCATATGTCCTCGTTCTAAACTAAGGACATGAAGTCCCGCTTTTGTAAGTTCTGCAGCTATAATACCGCCTGTCCAACCTGCGCCTACTGTTACTACATCTATCTTTTTTAATACTTCAGCCATTTTAATCCTCCATATCTGCTAAACCCACAGGTTCGATATTAAAAAATTCATCACTTGAAATTTTATCAATATAACTCATTTGAGCACCAGGATACTGCATCATTCTCCAACCATTTTTATTGTCATTTCCACCATAAATTGGATCTGCCAAAACACCTGCAATTGTCATTTCTCTTAAAAGGGTAAAAAAATAAGAAGATTTAAAACCTACAGTTTGAATTTTACCTTTTTCAAAATCTCTTAAAATTTCATCTTGCTCTTTTCCCCTAAGCGAAGAAAAAGATTTTTTATAACGTTTTTTAGCATTTTCTTCAAGAGCATGAACACCCTCTAAAAAAATATCCTTACGTTTCATAGGGGTTTGATATCCTTGCTCTTTTTTGCCATCTATAAAAGGCCCTTGCATATATTCTCTATCATTGTATCCATACGCCGAGGCTAATTGATTATCAATAAAATAAGGAACACCTAGACCAATAGCTCCTTCTCCTTGCTTATCCTTAGGATAAATTCTTTCACAAGCTGCACTCAGAATATCAAATTCAGTTTGAGTTTGAAAAAACATTCTACCTCTAATTTTGTTTGATTTAGTTTGTAAAGATTTTGGAGAACCTGTAAGCTCTGCTGCTTTTAATACAGCACCACCACCTAAAGTACTTGCAGCTACAACAGAGCCACCCAGAAGTCCTAATTTAAAGAAACTTCTTCTATCTATAATATTATCTTGCATTTTGTTTCTCCTTTACATACGCAATTAAGATTATGTTACTCTTATTAATATTAACTAGACTTTAAATTAGAAAAATAATAAATATTACTAAAATTGATGGGGAGCTATAGAAATTCTAATAAATTTCTATAGTTTTAGAGTTTAATTCTTTATAAGCAGCACAAGCTTCTTTATGTTTTTTATCACAAGCCATACCAAAATAAATTTTAGCCTTTTGCAAATCTTTTGTTTCAAGCTGGTTGTAGCGTCCAAGAAGATAACACGCTTCAGCATAGCCTAAATTGCAAGCTTTAAAATAAAAAGATAGGGAATATTTTACATTTTGCCTTACCAATTCCCCTTTTTCATATAAAAAACCCAATTTATAACAAGCAGCAGCGTCTTTTAACTGACAAGATTTTTTGTAAAAATAAGTCGCCATCTTTCCATCTTTATCTTTTTCATAAAAAAGAGCTATATTGTTACAACTTTTCACATCTCCTAAATTACATGCTTTATTAAAAGCCAAAATTGATTCGTTCGCATAGCCTTGATTTTGCAAAATAAGCCCCATGTTAAAGCAAGCTTCAGGCAAACCTAAATTACATGCTTTATTATAAAGTTTATAAGCAGTGTTAAGATCTCTTGAAATTCCTTGAGCATTTTCAAGCATATAAGCCATAGAAAAACAAGATTTTGCACTATCTTTTTCGCAAAGTTTTTTAAACATATCATACGCTTTAGAAAATTTATTTTCTTCATAAAGCTGCAGGGCTCTTTCTAAATCACTAAAAGCAAAAACGAAACTGCAACAAATCGATATTAAAATTAGAATTCTTTTTAGCATTTTTATTCCTTTAAAAGTTCGAAAGATTTAATGATTTGGTTTTTTCTTTTATCAAGTTCTGTTTTTTTAAGCTCTATAAAATGTTTTTTATTTTCGATTAAAATTTTATTGTCCTTAAAAAAATTCTTGATCATTTTTATAATAACTGGCTTATCAATCAATAAATTTTCAAATTCATAAACATTAAGCTCCTTTAAAACCCTTTCATAAATTTCACTTTTTTTAGGATAAAATAAAGCAAATTCGGAGCTATCTAACTCATAAAGGGTGCGACTTTGATTTATTTTATCACTTAAAAAGCTAAGGGTGAGTCTTGTCGCGTTTTCATAATTTGCAAAAGCTTTTAAATTGAGTTTTTCAAAAAATAAATCAAGCTCTAATGCATTTTTAAACAAAAGTTCTTTAAAGTCTTTTAAAAAATATTCTTCACTCGCATTTGAAAAAACTCTAAGCTCACTAAAATTTCTATCGCTTTGAAAAACATTATCTTTTTGAATGTTTGAAAATTCTGATTTAAAAAATAAAATTTTCTTTTCCAAAACATTTATCAAATTGACTAAATTTTCCTTAATTTGCTCAAAAGAATGATAAATTTCATTTTTAATTTTTTTAAATTCTTTATTCATAGAATCTGAATGATAAAACATCGATAAATAAGTATCATCAGTTGAAATGTAAGGTATTTTATAGGCATATTTTACGTATAAATTTTTTGTTAAAATTTTTTTTGATTTTTGATAAAAATAAGCTTCTTTTTCTTTAATGCAATTAAAAATTTCATTTGAAATTTTTTCACCGATACTTTTTAATTGATTTAAAATTTGATGATTTAAAATTTCAATTTCTTTTAAAAATCCTTCATATATAGAATTTGCATGTTCTTCATAAGTTTGAAAATTTAAAAAAAGTTGATCAAAAATATCTAAAAAAAGCTTATTTTCATTGTCTAAAATTTTGCATAAATTAAATATTTTCCTTCTTGTAAATTTTTCCTTTACTTTTTGATCATCGATAGATTGTAAAAAATCAATTAAAAGTTCAAAATTAGAATACTTATAGCTTTCTTGAATTTTAGCTTCTTTACAAGATATAGCGATAATATCTTTAAAATATTGAGAAAAATTTTTTCTAACATAATTTAAAACATTATCCAGTTCTTGTTCATTTAATTTATCTTTTTGATTTAAAACACAAATACTATATTCGCCTAAAATTTCCGTATTTTCCTTGATAACCTCTTCTTCGCTTTTTTTCCCTGCATTATCAATTAAACTTAACCAAATAGCTGCATGGATATTTTTTAACTCGCTTAGTGTGGTTAAGGTATCATTTTCGTTTGCATTCAAACCAGGAGTATCAATAAGAGTGATTTTTTTCAATAAAGGCACCGGAGCAAAAATGTGTAAATTTTTAGCCTTTTTAATCTCATTTCTTTGATCTGTATATAGAGCAAGATTTTCTATTTCAGTAATCAAATCGCTACCATCTTCAAATTCCACTCTTAAAAAGTATTCTTTTGCATAATGTAAAAAAGTTGGCTTAAAAGTTACAGGAATGACGCCTGTAGGCAAACATTCTTTTTTTAAGATCAAATTTAAAAGACTTGATTTGCCGCTAGAAAATTGCCCGATAATTGCTATATTGATATTTTTATCTAATGAAAAACATAACTCTTGCAATTCTTTGCTTAATTCACGACTTGGATGCATAAAAGGTTCATTAAGATTTTGACAAATTGTTTTAATTTTTCCGCTAAAACTATCATCATAATGATTAATATAAGCTTTTTCATAAGAACTTATAAAATCATTTAAAATATTAATTTGCATGTAAAAGATCCACTTTAAGCTGTTTTAATTTAGCAATATTTTGTAAATTATCTTCAAAAGAAGTGAGTATATTGCTATTTTTATCATTGATTTTATTCATTAAATCTTCAATATTTTTTAGCTTTTCTTTTTGAATTTCTTCATAATCTTGAAGTTTTTTATCTAAAAAATGAAAAAATGCTCCATTGATATCAAGACTTTGCAAAATATTTTCAAAATTGAAATTTTGAAAAACAGTATTAATGCTTTGAGTCAATTTGATCTCAAGATTAAATAAATCAATATTTTGATTTACAATATTTTCAATTTCAAGTTTTAGTAATATTATTTTTTCATCATTGAAAATATTTTCTATATCTTTAGAAATTTTATCTTTAAAATTTTCAAAATCATTACTAAAATTTTCTTTTAAAAAATCATATTTCAAAGACAGATGAAGTTTTAATTCTTCAATTTTTTTCATATTTTTAAATTTAACTTCTCTTAAAATATCGCTTATACCATCTTTAATCGTTGTATCTATAATCATTAAAATACGTTTTACATCAACTTTTTGAGATTTATTTTTAAAATATTTTAATTCATCAACTAGCCTATCTTTAAGCTGTTTTGCGAGTAATAATACAAGATTATCAATCCCACTTTCTAAATTTTGAAGTTCCACAATAGAATTTGAAATCTCATCTTTGGCTTCTTTTAATATTTTTTTTTGATTTTGCATCTGGAGTAAAAATTGCTTGTTTTGTTCGTCTAAATTTTGTTCTTTTTCTTGTATAAATTTATTTTGCAATTCATATTCTTTTAAAAGATAATCTAACTCTAATAATAATTCTTTTTTATAAGATTCTAAGGCAATTTTACTTTTTTCTCCAGAATAAAGCTCATTAAATAAATAATTTTCAAATTCCTTCATTCCGCTTTTTTCAAGACTTTCTTCACTTGCAAGATTTTTATAAAAATCATTGGCCATTTTCGCACTTACTGATAAAAAGTCAATCTTTGCGACTAAATTTTCATCTTTAAGCTTTTCTTTGAGAACCTTTTTAATATAATTTTTCACCTCATCAAGCTCTTGTTTTTTTAGCAGATCAGCTTTTGTTAAGATGATTAAAAATTTACTCAAACGTGAATTTAATAAACAATGAGTTAAAAACTCGATATCTTTTTGAGTTAATGCTTGTGAAGCATTCATGAGATGGATTAAAAAATCACTCTCTTTTAAATATTCATTTGTCAAAATTTCTCTTTGAATAACCACATCATCAAGCCCAGGAGTATCAACAATGCAAACATTGTTTTTTAAAAATTCCAAATCGCTTTTAATCTCTATTTTTTTAATCAAAGCCGAAATATTATTTTTAGCAGAACTAAAATTTTTTAAATCTTCTAAATTAATTTTTTGACTTAAGGCCTCATCTTTTATATATTTATCAATATCAAGCTCTAAAACCAAACGATCGAAAAAAGCTTTTAATTCTTCATTAAAGCTAGAAGTTTTTAATATATTTTGCCACTCATATTTATCCCAAAAATAAATCATAACTTCTTTATTCGCACCATAACTTATAAGAGTTAAATTAGCCGTTTCTGGAATATTCGATACCCCTAAAATATCTTTTTTTAAAAGGGCATTTAAAAAACTAGATTTCCCTGAATTCATAATTCCAGTCACTGCGATATTAAAATCTAATTTTTTAAATTTATCTATTTTTTTATGAAGTCTTATTTTTGCATTCTCATCAAAACTTAATTTACAAAGCTCTAAAGCAATAATATCTAATTGATCACATTTTTTTAAAAAAAGTTCTTTTTTATCTACAGCTTTTATTTCCATTTTTTCAATGAAATTAAAAACTTCACAATTATCTGAAATTTTTTGCAAAATTTGCAAAGCATCTAATAATTCTTGTTTTTTAACCCATCCTGATTTACAAAGATTTATCGCACAAATTTGTGCCTTTTGAATGCTAAAAATATCCACTCTTAAATGAATTTTTTCAAAAATAATTTTAAATTCATTTAAAAGAAAATATCTTTCATAATTTTCTTGATTTACGCTTAAAATGATAGCGAGTTCTGATACATCTAAAATATTTTTATCCTCAAAATTGAGATTAAAATCTAAAAATTGAAGTTTATTTTGCCAAATTTTTTGAAGCAAATCTTTCATGTTTCCCCTTTAAAAAAGGGGAATAATCTATTTATTTTTTTGTGCAACAAGTTGTCTTCTCATATAAGCAATTTTGCTTTGCAAAGGTAGATCTTTAGGACAATTATCTTCACAAGCAAGTAAAGACATACATCCAAAAACACCATCATCATCACCGACTAATTCATAAAAATCTTCTATACTTCTATGATCATGCGGATCTTGTAAATATCTTGCTGTTCTTAAAAGTCCCGTAGCTCCTATAAAATCAGGTCTCATAAGCTTAGTTGCACATGAAGCAACGCAAATTCCACATTCTATGCAACGATCAAGTTCAAAAGTTTCATCCGCAACTTCAGGTTCTATTCGTTCTTCTAGTGCTGAAATATCAGTTTCCTTTTCATTATGAACCCAGCTTTCAACACGTTTACACATACCTTCAAACCATTCTCCAGTATTCACGCTCAAATCTTTAATATGTCTAAACGCTGGCATAGGCATAAGTTCAATAACACCATCTTCATAATCTTTTGTCAAAGTCTTACAAGCAAGTTTTGGCACACCATTGATCATCATGGCACAAGATCCGCAAATTCCAGCACGACAAACAAAATCAAAACTAAGATCAGCATCCATCTTTTCACGAATCAAAGTCAAGCATACAAAAACAGTCATAAAAGGAGTTTCTTCAAGCTCATAAGTTACAAAATGTGGTTTTGAAATTTTGCTTAAAGGATTATACTTAAATGCTTTTATAGTTAATTTTCTACTCATAATCCACTCCTATTCTTTGATTTGGTTTTTTAAATTTTGCTTGAAGTTCATAAGGCATTAAAGCATCTTGAATTTCATAACGACTCTTGCCTTCTGCTTCCATTTTTTCACGGATTGCATCCACTTCAGCTTGGCGTTTTTCACTTAAAGGATTTTCGATAATATTACCTTTTGCTCCATATCCACGGAATGCCGGTGGCATTTCCATTTTCATAATATCAAGATCTTCATATTCTACACGTGGTAAGGTTTCACCTTCAACCCAATAAGTATTTGTTCTTTTCATCCAATTTAAATCATCTCTTTTTGGATAATCTTCCCTATAATGTGCTCCACGACTTTCTGTTCTTAAAAGCGCTCCATAAGCAACACAAAGTGCAATTTTTAACATTCTAGGAACTCTATACGCTTCTTCAAGTTCTGGATTAGCACAATCAAGCTCTTTACAATGTACTTTAACATCTAAAGAATCTTTATAAAGTTTTTCCAATTCATCAACAGCTTCTTTAAGTCCTTCTCCAGTTCTAAAAATAGCTACTTTATCCCACATAATTTCTTTCATTCTGTTTTTGATTTCAAAAACATCATGTTTGCCTTCTTTATCTACTAAAGATTTAAGATATTGATATTCTTTACTTAAGAATTCTTTAACAACATTTGTATCAACAACTTCTCCGTTATTTTTACAATATTGTGCAAAATAATCCCCTACAATCATTCCGGCAACTACAGTTTCGGCGCAAGAATTTCCACCCAAACGATTAAATCCATGCATATCCCAACAAGCCGCTTCGCCGCAAGCAAAAAGACCATCTAACCATTGACTTTCACCGGTTGGCTTAGTTCTAATTCCGCCCATAGAATAATGCTGCATAGGTAAAACTGGCGCCCAACCTTTTGGACCCTCATCAGCCGGATCAATTCCATTAAAAGTTTTACAAATATCTTGCACATCGCGGAGATTTTTTTCAACATGAGCACGACCCAGTATAGAAATATCAAGCCATAAATGATCCCCATAAGGACTTTTAACACCTTTTCCTTTTCTAATGTGCTCCATCATTCTACGACTAACAACGTCACGACTTGCAAGTTCTTTTTTCTCTGGCTCATAATCAGGCATGAAACGATAACCATCTACATCACGTAAAATTCCACCATCTCCACGACAACCTTCAGTAAGTAAAATTCCACTTGGAACTATAGGAGTTGGATGAAATTGTACTGCTTCCATATTTGAAAGTCTGCAAAGTCCTGTTTCAAGAGCTATAGCTGCGCCTGTGCCTTCACAAATAACGGCATTAGTGGTTTGTTTGTAAATTCTTCCATAACCGCCTGTTGCTATCATAGTTCCACGTGCGATATAAGCGATCAATTGTCCATTAGTTAAATCTCTTGCAATCACACCTAAACATTTTTTACCATCATGGATAATTCTTACCGCTTCCATTCTATCAATAATCTTAACTTGATGTTTAATAGCCTCATTTGCTACACCATAAAGCATACAATGCCCAGTTGCATCAGCTATATAACAAGTTCTCCATTTTTTGGTTCCACCAAAATCACGTGCATTAATAAGGCCATGAGCTTCTTCTTTTTCTTCAATAACTGTTTTTTGTGCATTAATAACTACAGTTCTTGGTCCTTTTGTTACTCTAGTCCAAGGCACACCCCAAGCTGCAAGTTCCCTAACAGCTTTTGGAGCGGTTTGTGCAAACATTCTTGCTACTTCCTGATCACAACCCCAATCACTTCCTTTAACTGTATCTGCAAAATGAAGATCTTCATTATCTCCTTCACCCTTGGCACCATTTGCAAGACTTGCTTGCATTCCTCCTTGAACGGCTGCAGAGTGAGAACGTTTTACCGGACAAATACTCAAAAGTGTCACACTTTGACCACTTTTTGCAACTTCAATTGCAGCCCTAAGACCTGCTAAACCTCCGCCTATTACCAAAGCATCACTATATTGTATATTCATAAATTTGCTCCATTAGTAAGTTTATATCATTGCAATGGTTAAATTTGATAATTTGCTAAACCAATTTTTACAAAAGCTAAAAGACTTAAAATACCTAAAGATAAGAAAAATATACTTATAACCCATTTAGCTACTTTAAGTTTTTTTCTGCTTTCTTTTGCATTTTTTCCTTCAAACCAACCCCATTTAACGCAAAGCCTATAAAGACCTATACTTCCATGAAGCTCTACGCATACTAAAAGCACAGCATAAAAAAGCCACATAAAATGACTTATTACTCTATCTCCTGACATAGCATCGCTGATTTTATCCGCATTTGTAATGACAAAAATAAGATGAGCAGAACCCAAAAAAAACATTAAAAATCCAGTCAATGCCTGAACCCACCAAAGCGAAGTATCGCTATGTTTCATTGTTTTAGCGTGCACTCTTAAAATTTGATATTGGCGATAATTAATAGGAAATTTTCTCATAGCCAATAAAGCATGGACAAAAAATATCACTAAAACACAAGTTGCTAAAAAAGAGGTAATATAACTCATGATAGGATTATTATAAACAAATTTTAATTCTAAGAAATGAACAACAGAATTAAAAAAATCCCCGCTTACTAAAATTGTAGACACGAAAAACATATGCGCCCACATAAAAAGACCTAAAAAAAGACCTGAAGCACTTTGGATAAAGTCTAATTTTGCAGGCATTTTGCTTTTTTTGCCTTCAATGCTCTTACCCAAATAACCTTCGATAAGCCCACTCATCTATACTCCTTTACAAAAAAATAAAAAAACTTTTGATTATATTACAATAATCTTTAATATAAATTAAATATTTACTTTTTTAAATTTTATCCAAACATAAAATAACAATGCAACAATAAGCATGATCAAACTTAAAATTTGCCCCATACTCATCCCCCAAAGCACAAAACCTATTCCAAAATCAGGCTCTCTAAAAAATTCACAAATAAAACGTGCTAAAGAATACATACAAGCATAAACAATGATTAATTCTCCGCAAAAAGTTTGTTTTAATTTTGCCATATAAACAACAATAAAAACAACAATGCCTTCCAAAAAAGCCTCATATAGCTGAGATGGATGTCTTAAAACTCCATTGACATAAATTCCCCAAGGCACATCAGTTATACGGCCAAAAAGTTCTTGATTTAAGAAATTTCCAATACGTCCAAACACATAAGCTAAAGGCACGCTTAAAGCTACTAAATCTAAAAATTTCCAAGGATTTTCTTTGTGTTTTTTACAAAATAAAAAAGTTGCTATTAAAAAACCAATAATAGCTCCATGATAACTCATACCACGAATTCCTACAAATTCATTATTAACATAAGGATTAAAAATTTGCCAAGGATGAGTAATATAATACATTGTATGACTATCATAGATTAAAATATATCCAAGCCTTGCACCCAAAATCACTCCAATTTCTACCCAAACAAAATAACTATCCAAGCATTTATTACTAATGCCCATATTCATCTTTTTGGAAAAAAACTTAGCTAAAGCTAAAGCTAAAATCAAAGCTAGTACATACATAATTCCATACCAATGCACTTTGAGTCCAAAAACACTGAACGCAACAACATCAAAATTTGAATAAATATGTCTCCAAAATTCCATATATTTTCCTAAATTTTTGTTTTCTAAAATATAGCAAAAAAACTTTAACTTGCTATAATTATATAATTTTAATCATTGACAAGGATAAATCATGAAAAAATATTTTTTTATTTTTATTTTTTTATTTTTAAGTGCTTGTAGCAATACCAGTAGCACCTTTGTAAATGTTTCGATGCCTAATTTTAAACCTCAAACCCCTATTAAAACGGAATCTATAGATTCTGGAATTACCATTGCTCTTGAGCCCATTAACATAGAACAAAATAATAATTATTCTGATTATTTTGAAAATTCTGTACTTAAAATTCGCATAGAAAAAGAGATTGAACTTTTAAAAGAAAATTTAGAAGAACAAATGGCTACTGTAGCAAAACTTAAAGGTTATAAAATAGTCAATTCAAATCCTGATTACACCCTTAAAAGTTTAATCAGCATTTATATAGAAGAACAAAATCCGCAAAAATCAGATAGTTTTGTAAGTGGGGATTATGTTAAATCCAATCTAGGAATTCAATTCCAAGGAAAAATAAACTTTATTGACTCTCACAATCCCCAAAATTCAACCGATTTAACAAGTAATACTAAATTAAATTCCTTGATCGCTCTTACTTATCCTATAAAAAATGATGATGGAATTAATATGTTTAAAACCACTATATCCACAGTTCCAACTCAACTTAATAAAGGTTTAGAGCGTCCTGCATTTGAAATTGATAGAAGTTTTATAGCTTTTTATAAAAATACCCTAAATACACTCTATAACAATCTTCCAAAAGCTATAGATATAGCACAATCTTCAAATAATCCTGAAAAATTTAATAGCTTTGATAATAATTCCTCCTTTGAAGAAAACCCTTCACAACAATCTAACCATACTTTTAAAAATATTCCAAATGATAACTCTAATGTAAAAAAAGAAAATGATATAAACAATAATACAAATAAAAATCAAGATGGAGTTATTATTTTTGAATAAATTTTTTGAAAAATTCTTATAGAATTTTTCAAAAATTAATCCAAATTTAAAGCTTGTATCATCGCCTTTTTTATTTTTTCTCTTTGATTTTTAAGATCAAAAAATAATTCAAAAGCAAACACTCCTTGCCACAAAAGCATTTCAAGTCCATTTTTTACTTTCAAATTGTATTTTTTACAAAGCTTATAAAAAGGAGTTTCTTTATTGTAAATGACTTCAAAAGCAAATTTAGCATTAGGTAAGAGCTTGTGTAAAATTTCTTCAGAACAAGGTAAATCATCATTTACCAAACCAGCCGAAGTGGAATTAATAATCAAATCAAAATCAAAGTCTTTTAAATCTTCATAAAGACTATTTTTATAAGTATTGAAATATTGAAGTCTTTTAGCACTACGATTAGTGATATAAACATCCACGCCTTTTTGCTTTAAAACATAAGCTAACACAAGAGCCGTTCCACCTGCTCCTAAAATCAAAGCTTTTTTGATGTTTTTAAATTCTTTAATGGCTTGTAAAAAACCTATTCCATCTGTATTGTAAGCATAGATTTGATTGTTTTTAAAGCAAAGGGTATTAGCAGAACCTACATGAGTTGAAACTTCATCTTTAAAATCAGCAATTTCATAAGCTTTTTCCTTAAAAGGAGCGGTAATATTTACAGCATCAAAACCTATTTTTAATAATTCTTCTTTTAAAAATAAATCATTCTTTAAACAATAACGAGTATAAATTCCTTTTAATCCAAGAAGTTTAATCGCGTTATTATGCATTCTAGGTGATTTAGAATGCATAATGGGATTGCCTACAACGGCTAAGAATTTCATTTTAAAGTGAAAGAAAATGCGTCTTTAGCTACTTCTTTTCTAATTTTAGCAAGCTCTTGTGAAATATTTGCTTTGCTAAATGGTCCAATTAAAACCTTAGTTATTTCTTTACCTGAAACTGTTGTTTTATAAAGCTTATATTCATAACCTTTTTTTCTAACAGCTGCTAATTCTCTAGATTTTTGATCCAAATTATTTACAGAAAAAATTTGCACATAAATTCCAGAAGGCAAACCATCCGGATTAACAGGTTTTGCATCAACATTTTTAAATAAATCATTAGCGTTTTGTTGCTGATTTTGTTTTACAGCGTGTTCTTGTTTTTTAGTTGTGGTATCTTTTACTGTAGTAGGTTTTTTAACCTGCTCTTTTGGTTGTTCTTTTGGCTTTTCTTCAACTTTAGGAGCTTGTGAATTTGTAACAGTTTGCTTTTTCTCATCCGAAGTATTAGAATTTGACTCTTGTTGAACATTATCTTGATCAGGTAAGGCAAAATTTGCATTATCAAGATTTTGATCTAAGGTGCTAGTTTCTAAGCTACTATCGTTTTGATCACCTTGAATTTGTTTTCTTAAAGCTTCAAATTGATCTTCTGCAGAATTATCTGTAGTAATAGGCATATTTTCAAAAGAATTATCTGTATTACTATCTTGAGCAGTGCTTGTAGGTTCGCTAGGTAAAACTGTTTGATTTTTATTATCATCACCACCGCTGTTAATCAGCTTCATAACAATCATAATGATTAAAAATAAAATAATTAAAGCAATCACTCTTAAAAGAATTTTTTTTATCTTTTCGCTTTTATTGCTTTTTTCTAAAATGATATCATCAAAATCATTTTTATTATTTTCCATATTTTTCCTTTCTCACATATGTTTAGACCAAGAACTACCGCGTTCTTTTTGATAAACCTCATAAGGTAAAACTAAAATATTAAATTCCCTTGGAACGTCCATACTTGGAAAAACTTTCCATTCTACAGGCATTTTACTTGCAAACATCATTGAAAGTTTAGATGCTAAAGAATAACCTTCGTTTAACGAAGTGTGACCTTTGTGAATATACAAATGTAAATGTCCTGGAGTTTTTGTTCTATAAGCAGTAAAATTTATAAAACCTTCTTCGCGCAAAATAAGCTGAGCACGATGATAAAATCTTTCAGCATTAAAGCCATTATAGTCAAAAACAATATTTTCAACTTTATTATCTTTAGTAATCAAATCATGAGCAACGATAATTTTTTTAGCTGCATGCTCTCTCATAATACTTAAATTTAAAGGAGAGTCAATTTTTTCAAATTTGTCAAAAAACAAACGCCCACGATGGGTGATTTTATTGACAATTCTATTTCTCATGACATAATAATGACTACCGATTATCTTAATTAATGACATATCCATAGGTGAAATCAAAACATAGCCTTTGTATAAATTATAAAATTTTTCGCAAGTTCTTCAAGTTTTAATCTAATGTCTTTTTGCAAATTAATATTATTAATATCATCTAAAATATCCGCTATATAATTTGCAACAATTTCCATTTCTTTCTCTTTAAAACCTCTAGCAGTAAGCGCTGGTGTTCCTAGTCTCAATCCACTAGTTATAAATGGACTTCTAGTCTCACCTGGAACTGTATTTTTATTTGCAGTTATACCTGAATTTCCCAAAGCTATATCTGCATCTTTTCCGCTAAATTCACGATCTAAAAAGCTCATTAAAACAAGATGGTTATCTGTACCATCGCTTACAAGCTTATATTTTCTATCCATCAATACTTTAGCTAAAACTTGGGCATTATTTCTTACTTGTTTTGCATAAATTTTCCATTCTTCGCTAAGATTAAATTTAAAGCCCACAGCCTTAGCAGCAATCACATGCATTAAAGGGCCGCCTTGAATTCCTGGGAAAATTGCCGAATTAATTTTTTTAGCGATCTCTTCATCATTACTCATTATGATGCCGCCTCTTGGACCTCTTAAAGTTTTATGAGTTGTAGAACTTACAACGTGAGCATGAGGAAAAGGATCAGGATGTTCTCCAGCAACAACAAGTCCGGCAATATGCGCTACATCTGCAAAAAGATAAGCACCAACTTCATCTGCAATTTCTCTAAATTTAGCAAAATCGATAAATCTAGCATAAGCACTCGCACCACATACTATCAATTTTGGCTTAACTATATGAGCTATTTCTCTGACTTTTTCATAATTAATTCTTCCATCAAGCTCTACACCATAAAAAAAGCTTTCATAAATTTTTCCAGAAGAACTTACTTTAGCACCATGAGTTAAGTGGCCACCATGGCTTAAATCCATACCTAAAATTTTATCACCTGGATTTAAAAGAGCCGCATAAACGCCTTGATTGGCTTGAGAGCCTGAATTAGGTTGAACATTAGCAAAATTGCATTTAAAAAGTTTTTTACATCTCTCAATAGCCAAATTTTCTATTTCATCAACAACTTCACAGCCTCCATAATATCTTTTATTTGGATATCCTTCAGCATATTTATTTGTCAATACGCTTCCCATAACCTCCATAACCTCAGGTAAAGTGAAATTTTCACTTGCTATCATCTCAAGGCCTTCGCATTGACGCTTTAATTCTTGATTTACCAAATTAAAAATTTCTTGATCAAAACACTCTAAACTCATTCTTTACCCTCCTTTAATTCTGATTTTAATGGCCTCATGGCCGGAAATAAAATAACATCTCGGATAGATTTTTTATTAGTTAGCAACATAACCAATCTATCAATTCCTATTCCCTGTCCTGCCGTAGGTGGCATACCATAGCCCAAAGCATTAACAAAATCTTCATCCATTTCACATGCTTCTTCATTACCTGCATTTTTTGCTTCTATTTGTTTTAAAAATCTTTCATATTGATCTAAAGGATCATTTAACTCATTAAAACCATTAGCCAATTCTCTTCCGCAAATAAATAACTCAAATCTTTCAGCTATATTAGGATCTTCATCGCTACGACGAGAGAGTGGGCTAATAGAAACTGGAAAATCTGTAATAAAAGTAGGATTAATCAACTTACTTTCTACATAATTATCAAATAATTCTGCTTGCAAATGTCCTAAATCTAATTTTTCATTAGCTTCAAAACCATCAGATTTTAATTGAGTTAAAATTTTATCTTTATTTTCTATAACTTCATCACTTAAACCACCATATTTTTTGAGGGCTTCCTTGTATGAAATTCTTTCAAAAGGTTTTGAAAAATCGATTTTATGACCATCAAATTCTATAACTTTTTCTAAATTTAATTGATCCAAAAGTAAAGAAAAAAGCTCTTCTGTGAGATCCATCAAATCTTTATAATTATGATAAGCCCAATAAAATTCTATCGTTGTAAATTCTGGATTGTGTGTTAGATCCATACCTTCATTTCTAAAACAACGATTGATTTCAAAAACCGCTTCAAAACCTCCGACTATAAGTCTTTTTAAATAAAGTTCTGGTGCGATTCTTAAAAATCTTTCAACACCTAATGAGTTATGAAATGTTATAAAAGGCTTAGCATTAGCACCACCTGCAATTGGATGCATCATAGGTGTTTCAACTTCTAAAAAACCTTTGCTTTCAAAAAAATGACGGATTAGGCTTACTACTTTAGAACGAATTAAAAAATCTTTTCTAACATCTGAATTCATAATCAAATCCACATAACGTTTGCGATATCGTTGTTCTATATCTGTAAGCCCATGATATTTTTCAGGTAGCGGAACAATGGATTTGGTAGCAAGTTTTACCTCACTTGCGTGAAGACTAAATTCACCTGTTTTAGTTACAAAAGGAAAACCTTTTACTAAAACAATATCTCCCACCTCAAGATTTTTTTTAAGTAAATTAAATTGTTCTTCGCCGATGCTATCTTTGCTGAAATAAATTTGTAAATTAGTATTTTCATCTTCTATATTTGCAAAAATAGATTTTCCAGCTATTCTTAAAAGCTTTAAACGTCCTGCAACAATTCCAAAACTATTTTCATCTCGCTTAGTTTCGCTTTGAAGTACATAAGAAAATTTGGTTTTAAAATCCGATAAAGACATTTCTTTTTTTAGAAAATGCGGATAAGGATTTATACCAGCTTTTCTAAATTCATTTGATTTTTCTATTCTTTGCTGTTCTAAAATATTATCAAACATTAGATTTTTACCTTAATTTTTTGATTACAATCATCGCAAATTCCATAAAGTTGCATTAAATGCCCCGTTAGTTTAAAATTATATTCCTTAGCAATTAAAGCTTGTTGTCTTTCTATAATAGAATTTTCAAATTCAATAATTTTACCACAATTTTTACAAATCATGTGATCATGATGTGGTTTATTGGCTAATTCGTATTTTTTTCCAGCTGAACCAAAAGAGATAGAAGTAACCATTTCAGCTTCTTCGAGTAAATTTAAAGTTCTATAAACAGTAGCAATACCGACATTTAAATCCGGTTCAACTTGCTTTATTTCCATATATAAGCTCTCTGGTGTATGATGCGTATCGCTATGATATAATGTTTTTAATAATATTTCCCTTTGTTTTGTGTATTTAAGACCACCTTGTCTTAAAATTTTTTTAAATCTTTCCAATAATACATCATATTCTACATTTTCAATCAACATTTATTGTTCCTCTTGAAAGCTGTTGAGATTGTTGGTTGTATTTTTTATTTTATCAAGACTATCTTCAGCTAAAGGTTGATTCATGATAAAAGAACCTGTATCTTTGAGTAATTCTAAAGTATAACTATCTTTGGCAAAAGAATTTAATTTGCTATTTAAAAAATCGATTCTTGCTATGCAAAAAACAAAAATAGCAAAAATAAAAAATATTTTTGCACAGCCAAAAATAAATCCGCCTATACGATCTAAGAAACCCAAACCACTCAGTTTAACTAATTTTGAAAGAAAATTTCCAAGTAAAAGACAAACTATCCAAAAAATAATTAAAATCACTAAAAAACCTGCAAAATTAGCCAAACTTTGATTCTCAATTTTATAAAAAGTATTTTCTATAAAAGTAGAAGCTGATGAAGAATATTTTGAAGCGACAAACACACCTCCAATAATCCCCAAGATTCCAAATACTTCTTTAATCAAACCATTGATAATACCTTTAAGACCCAAAAGTAAAGTAAAACCTAAAATAAAAGCATCAAACCAATAAAAATTCATACTCATCCACTTTCACTATATCTTTAAATTATTCTACAAGCAAGTATTAAATAATAAGTTAATCATTCTATAATCTTAGGCACAACAAAAAAATTCTCATCTTTTTTTGGAGAATGTTCTAAAACATCTTTAATGATATCTTTATTTTCTATTTGATCCAATCTTAAAGGAGTGCCACCTTTAATGGTGCTTACTGTGATCTCTGAAGAACTTAAATCCAACTCATTAAGCTTTTCAACAAAATTAACAATTTCCTCAAGTTCTTGCACCAATTTGCTCCTTTTATCTTCTGCAATTTTTAAAGCGCTTAATTTTTCAAGTTTGGTAAGCAATTCTTCATTTATTTGCATTTTGTAACCTTGATTAAAAATTTAAATGATAATAAAAATTATAACATAAAAAAGCTTTAATTATTTTACAATATTTTAGAATTTATAAATTTATGTTACAATAATGCTAACTGAAATCATAAAATAAAAATTAAGGATCAAAATTTGAGCTTAAAAGATAATTTAAAATCTATTAAAACAGATCTTAATGCTGAAGAGAAAATGATAGAAAATTTTATAAAAAGTGAAAGATTTATAAAAAAATATAAAAAATATATATTTTTAATTGCAATTATCGCTATTCTTTGGTTTGCTATTAGTTTTGGAATTTCTAAAGTTGAAGAATACAATAAGAAAGAAAGCAATAGAATTTATACTCAATTGTTAAAATATCCAAACGATACAAACCTTTTAAATCAATTAAAACAAAAAAACGTTAATCTTTATGCTGTATTTCTTATCAATGAAATCCAAAATGATAATAACAATACAAATTTAAAAAATCAACTCAAAGCTATAAGCTCTGATTCTGACATAAATCCTTTGTTACAAAATATCATTTTTGCATTTTTAGGAGAGAAATCGATATTTTTAAAAGATTATGATAAACTTTTAGAAGCTTGCAAACTCTTAGAAGAAAATAAAATCGAACAAGCAAATGTATTGCTTTCTCAAATTAATGAAAATTCAGGCCTTAAACAAATTGCTAAAAATCTCAAACATTATCAAGGTATTTCACAATGAAACATTTTTTTATAACCTTATTTGCCTTAATTTTTATTTGTGCTTGTGGTACGAAAAGACAATATTTTGAGCCGGCTTATACAGATGGGGAATTAAATCATAATGGTAGCTTAAAGGCCACTATCGTTGATTGGAATTTATTTTCTGCTAAACTTAGCAATAATCAAATCATTTTAAAAAATACTCAAGCGACTCATGATTTTAAACTTGATAAAAACTATATTCTCTTAGCCTATCAAGATGGAGAATTTATCGAGGCTGATGATAATGGAAATTTAAAAATTTATAATAGCGCCCATGAAGAAACTTATTCTTATAAATTTGACGCTACTGTTGTAGGAATTGCCTTAAATGGAGATGATTTAGCACTTGTGTTGGCCAATAATAGCATTGTTTTTGCAAATCGTTCCTTAGGTATTAAATTTATTCAAACCCTTACTCCAGCACCTGCTCAAGATAATCGCGTTGCAAATCCGATATTCTTAGATAATGTTATTATTTATCCTACTTTGGATGGAAAAATCATGGTTTTATCAAAAGATACTTTGAAAATTGTCAAAGATATTGTTGTTTCTGCGGAAAACTTTTTTAATAATATTATTCATCTAAGCATACAAAATAATCAAATTATAGCAGCCACAGCAAAAAGAGTAATGATAATTGACCCTAGAAGAACTATTTATCAAGACTTTGATATAAAAGATATCGCAGTGAGTGATAATGCAATTTTTATATTTGAAAAGAATGGAAATATTGTTAAAACTGATTATAATTTAAAAATACTAGAACAAAAGAAATTCGATTTTGCTATCTTTACAAAAGTGAATTTGTATCATGATCATTTATATGCTTTTGAAAAAACAGGGTATTTAATAAAATCAGATTTAAATCTTGAAAATATACAAATATTTAAATTCTCAGAACCTGTTGAAAAAATGTCTTTTATGGGCAATGGTAAATTTTATTATGGAGATAAAATTTTAGATTTGCAATGAGTATTTTAAAAGAAGCAATGGATATTTTAAATTTAGATCTTAAAACTTTTGATCTAAAAAAATTGAGTACAAAAAAAACTTATTTATGTGCCTTAAATAAAGAAGTTGTACTTTTTATCTATACTGGTAAATCTCGTTTTGTTTTAAAAAATGCCTTATTTTTAGATAATTTATCAAGCAATTTTAATTTAAATAAAAAGTTTTTTTTTACCAAAAGCGTTCTTTGCTCCAAAGCAAAGCAGTATCTTAGTGAAAAGGGATTTGATATTCATGTTGTTTTGTGACATTGGTAATTCTAATGCTAATTTTTTAGAAGATCATAAATATTTTACACTAAGTATTGAACAATTTTTAGAATTTAAAAGCGAACAAAAAATTTTTTATATTAATGTCAATGAAAATTTAAAAAATTATTTAAAATCGCAAAAAAATTTTATCGATTTGGAACCATTTTTTGTTTTTGATACTATTTATCAAGGTCTAGGAATTGATCGTATTGCTGCTTGTTATACCATAGATGATGGAGTGATTGTAGATGCTGGAAGTGCCATTACAATTGATATTATCGCCAATTCTATACATCTTGGAGGTTTTATCTTGCCAGGAATTACAAATTTTAGAAAAATATATGCCCACATTTCACCTAGATTAAAATGTGAATTTAATACCCAAGTAAGTTTTGATGCATTCCCACAGAAAACAAAAGATGCTTTAAGCTATGGAGTTTTTAAAAGTATTTATTTACTTATTAAAGATACAGCGCAAAATAAAAAACTTTATTTTACTGGTGGAGATGGACAATTTTTAGCAAATTATTTTGATAATGCTATTTATGATAAACTTCTCGTTTTTAGAGGTATGAAAAAAATTATACAAGAAAATCCTAATTTATTAATATAAAATGTTACAAAAATTCTCATTAAAAATATTATTTTGATATATTTTAACCATTTGTAAAACAAATTCAATTAAACTTTTATAAATAAAATTCTATGATTTATAAAAAAAGGAAAAATAATGCCTAAAAAAGAATTTGATATATTAATCATAGGAGCTGGAATTTCTGGATCTGCATTATTTTATGAAATCGCACGATATACAGATATCAAAAATATCGCTTTAATAGAAAAATATCATTCTCCTTCAACTTTAAATTCAAAAGGAACAAGTAACTCTCAAACCATACACTGTGGCGACATTGAAACAAATTACACCCTAGAAAAAGCTAAAAAAGTCAAAACAACAGCAGATATGATAGTAAAATATGGAATTTTACAAAACGCCCAAAATCGTTTTATGTTCTCTCATCAAAAAATGGCCTTAGCTGTTGATGATATAGAATGTGATTACATGAAAAAACGCTACGAAGAATTTAAAGAACTGTATCCTTACATCAAATTTTTTGATAAAGAAAAAATCAAATCCATTGAACCTAAGGTAGCTCTTGGAAAAGATGGGATAAATGATAGACCTGAAAATATTTGTGCTATGGGCGTAGAAGCTGGAGAAATTTTCACAACTGTTGATTTTGGGAAAATGAGTATCAGTCTTATCGAGCAAGGGCAATTGCAAAACAAAAATACTTTTGTAGCTTTTAATGAAGAAATTATCCATATAGAAAAAAAAGATGGATATTTTCTTTTAAGAACAAATACTTATCAAGAATATTATGCCAAAGCTGTCGTCGTAAATGCTGGTGCACATTCTTTATATTTGGCACATAAAATGAATTTAGGTTTGGATAAATCTTGTTGGCCTGTTGCAGGTAGTTTTTATCTTACAAAACAAAAATTACTCAATGGTAAAGTTTATATGGTTCAAAATCCAAAATTACCTTTTGCAGCACTACATGGAGATCCTGATTTACTTGCCGATATGAATACACGTTTTGGGCCAACCGCACTCGTTATCCCGAAATTGGAACGCTATCATGGATTAAAATCTGTACCTGAATTCTTTGAAGCTTTAAAATTTGACAAAACTGTTTTTAAAGTTACTTTAAATATGTTTAAAGATTCAACTATTAGAAATTACATACTCTATAATTATCTTTTTGAATTACCTTTTATCAATAAAAATATCTTTGTAAAAGATGCTAGAAAAATAGTTCCGAGTTTAAAAGCTAGTGATATATATTATGCAAGAGGTTTTGGAGGAGTTCGTCCTCAAGTAATTGATAAAAAAAGAGGGGAATTGATGCTAGGGGAAGCAAGTATTGCTGAAATTCCTGGAATTATTTTTAATATGACTCCTAGTCCAGGTGCAACGAGCTGTTTAGGCAATGCACAAAGGGATGCGAAATTGATGTGTCAATATTTAGGAGCTAAATTTGATGAAGATAAATTTAATTCGGAATTATTGTAAATATTAAAAACTTAAAATAAGGATTATCATGCTTAAAAAAACAAAAATTGTAGCAACTGTTGGACCCGCAAGTGAAAGTGAAGATGTTTTACGTCAAATGATTATTAATGGTGTCAATGTCTTTCGTTTAAATTTCTCTCATGGAACTCATGAGTATCATAAAAACAATCTTGAAACCATACGTAAAGTTGCTAAGGAACTCAATACTAGAATAGGAATTTTACAAGATATTAGCGGTCCAAAAATTAGAACAGGGGAATTGAAAACCCCCTTTGATCTAAAAAAAGGAGATAGGCTTGATTTTTATCATGAAAAAATTATAGGAGAAAAAATCAAGGAAAATCATTATAAACTTAGCATCAATCAAAGTGAAATTCTAAATATGCTTAAAATTGATGATTATATTTATTTATATGATGGTTCTATTCGTGCTAAAGTAGTCAGTATTGATTCTGACAAAATTCAAACTCTTATTGAAAATGATGGTTTTTTAAATTCGAACAAAGGGATTAATTTTCCAAATACTAAAATTAACATTGATGTTATCACTCAAAAGGATAAAAATGATCTGATTTGGGGAATAGAAAATGGGGTTGATTTTCTTGCCATTTCTTTCGTTCAAAATGCTCATGATATCAATGAAGTGCGAGAAATTTTAATAAAACATAACGCCAAAATAGCCCTTTTTGCTAAAATAGAAAAATTTGATGCAGTTGAAAATATAGATGAAATTATTGATTCTAGCGATGGTATTATGGTAGCACGTGGTGATTTAGGTATTGAAGTGCCTTATTATAAGGTTCCAAACATTCAAAAAGAGATTATCCGCAAAGCTAATAATGCCTCTAAACCTGTCATTACAGCCACTCAAATGCTTTTTTCTTTAGCAAAAAGCAAAACCGCTACAAGAGCTGAAATTTCAGATGTAGCAAATGCAGTATTAGATGGTAGCGATGCTGTAATGCTTAGCGAAGAAAGTGCCGTGGGTATAGATCCTGCTAATGCTGTTGATATCATGTGTCAGACAATCATAGAAACAGAAAAAAACTATCCTTATAATAAATTTAATGATTTTGAAAATTTAGACAATACAGATAAAATTATGCGTTCAAGTGCAAATTTATCTAAAGATTTGAATGCTGATGCGATTTTTTCTCTCACAAGTAGCGGAAAATCAGCAATGAAAATTTCTAGATATAGGCCTAGCATGGATATCATAGCTGTAGCTCATTCAGAAAAAACTCTTAATTTATTAAGTATAGTATGGGGGGTTAATCCAGCTATTTTAGTTAATAAAAGCGATCATTTAACAGAATTATTAAAAAACACAGTTAAATTAGGTATAGAAAAAGATTTTATCAATGAAAATAAATGTTATATATTAACAGCGGGTTTTCCAACAGGAGTAGAAGGAACGAGTAATCTTATTAGAATACTTGAAAAAGACCAAATATCTTATTATTTAAAATAATTTTTAAATAATATAAAATTTTTATTAAAAAAGTCGATATAAAATATAACCTCACTATTAAGGAGCAAAAATGCAAGTGAATACTTATTCAAATATCGCTAGCATGACTCAAACCCAAGTTAGCAATAAGAAGGTAGATGAAGATGCTAAAAAAAATACCAAAGATGCAAACCTTCAAAGTGCTAGTTCAAGCAAGGATATCAATAAAGATGCTCTTGAAAAACTAAGCTCACTTGGAGGAAAAGGTATTACTCAACTCTATATGGTTCAATTCCAACAACAAACTATGAATACAGTTTTTGGCACGAGCAATGCTCAAGCTGGAATTGAAGGTCTTTTAAATGGAGGAAATTTAGATACCGCAAAATCTATTCTTTCTAGTATTGATTTTACATCTTTAGGTTATAGTGGTAAAAATCCACTTTCAATGAATACCGATGAATTAAAACAGCTTGTAAGCGAAGATGGATTTTTTGGTGTTAATAATACGGCAAATCGTATCGCTGATTTTGTAATCAATGGAGCTGGAAACGATGTCGATAAACTTAAAGAGGGGCTTGATGGGATAAAAAAAGGATTTGAGCAAGCAGAAAAAATGTGGGGTGGAAAGCTTCCTCAAATCAGCCAAGATACAATGGATGCAGCAATTAAAAAAGTTACTGATCGCATTGACGAACTTGGAGGAAAAACTCTAGATCTTCAAGCTTAATCCATAAAGATGTTTAAAATTATTTAAACATCTTTAATTTTTTATATCAAAGGTAAAAAATTTACTCTTAAAATCATTCGGTAGTGTTTTATATTGATTAATAGCAGCTTCATAATTTTGCACTTCTTGATAAAGCAAACCTAAGGCAGCTTTACTTTCTTTATTATTTTTATCAGTTAATTTTGAAAGTTGCAATAAAGCTATAGCCGAATTTGGATTATTTGCCCCTATGGCTGCAACTGCAGCTAAAAATAAAGTTCTAGTATCTTTAATTTTATAATCATCAATTAAAATATTATAAAGTGCATAAGACTCTTCAAATTGCTTAGCAAAAATATCTAAATATGCTAAAGTTTGTATAATACTTTCGCTTTCAAATTTAGAAGTATTCATTAATTCTTTAAATTTATTTCTTTCCAAATTTAAAAGTCCAGACACATGCATTAAATCAACATAAAATTCTCTAGCAATATTAGGACCCCCAAAAACACTGCGATAATCAAGTTTTAAATTTTTAAAATGAATTTGTGCATTTTGGGCATACTCTTTAATATTAAAATTAGAATTTAAAGAATTAAAATATAAAATATTTGCAATAATATCTTCTGGTAGTTGTGATCTTAACTTGGCCATTTCAACATCCATACGATTACTAAGATTATTATTTTTAGCAATGATTGCTTTAAACATTAAACTTAAAGGCGTATCAGAAGTTTTTTCATCCAAATACGGAAGCATTGAGACATAATCATTTTTAACCAAAAACAGCATACTTTTTTGCATATTTGCTTTAAAATTCGTATCAGCACTCATATTTTCAACAATTTCATTATAAAGTTTAGTTGTATCTAAATCATTTAATTTAGCACAAAATAAAGCAAAAACTCCTGCTAAATAATTTTTAGGATTTAAATGATAGGAGCTGAAAAAATATTTGTAAGCTTGTTCATAATCTTGCATCTGTGCGTAAGATAAAGCTAAATTATACTGTAAAATACTATGTTCTGGATAATTTTTCAACAATTGCTGAAATTCTTCATTGGCAAGTCTTAATTGCTGATTTAAAGCATGATTAATAATATTGGCAATTTTTACATTTGTAGAAGATAAAACATTACTCGTTGTTAAATACTCTCCTGAATCCGCACTATCATCGACAAAATTTGTAACATTAGCTTTTTCTATATATAATGATGCTTGTTTAGAATCAAAAACTTGATAAGGGGCGTAATAAAAAAGCAAATCAAATTGATTTTTTAAATTTTTCAATAAATCCTTAGAAAAATGACTCTGTGCTATAGCGATATTAAACAAATCATTGTTTAATCGCACTTTTATTTTATAACGATCTAAAATTTTATATTGATCTTCCTCTTTCTTATAAGCATTTTGCAAACGCATAAGCATATCTTGATAATCACCCGTTTTAATATCAACAAGACTTAAAGCTGCCAAACTTTGATTGAAATCTCTATCGATTTTCATAGCAGTATTTAAAGAAGATTTAGCTTTATCATATTCTCCCATTCTAGCATATAAAAGACCCAAAGAAAGACTGGGTTCAAAATTTCCTTGAGAATTTAGCTGTTGTACTGCCTTAGCATCAAAATCCATCTTAGTATAAATTTTAGCTGATAAATATTTAGAAATATCATTATAAGGATCAATATTTACCTGCTGAAACATTTGCAAAGCCTCTGGATAATACCCTTTATAATAATCTATCAAAGCCAAATAATAATTATATAATTTTGATTTTCCTTCCTTAGGAAGATAAACTTGTGCTAAATCAATATAATATTTAAATTTTTCTTTATCATTAAGCTTTAAAGCACACACAGCAGCATTAATAGCAGATACAGTTTGATTTTCACCACTAGCTATAGCTTTTTTAAAGCTTTCAAAAGCCTCTTGCAATTTTCCTTCATTCATTTGAGAAACGCCTAAATTGTAATTAGACAAAGATTCATTATAAATTGCAATTTGTTTATATAATTTCAAAGATTGTTGAATTTCTCCCTTGAGATAAAGTGCATTAGCTTTTTGTATCATAGCATCCACTTTAGCCATATCTTTATACTTATAAGATTCATCAGGGACAATTTCAGATTTTTCAACTGGTTTTGAAGCAATAATATCTGCTTTAATATTTCCTTCGCTAAAAATCAAATAAGTTAAAGTAAAAACCAAAATACAGATAATAACTAAAGAAACTCCAACAAGAGACATAAATTTTCTATCTTTATACCAAGGGATTAATTCTTGACTCCTAGTTTTTTCAAAAGAAGAAAATTCTTCAGGTGCACTTTCTCTTGTAAAACTAAAACCTACATCATCTTCATTGGATCCTTCAGATAAAGATACAAATTCTTCATCATCAGGGGCTTGACCTTCTTGCCCCTTAAATTCTCCTAAACTTTCATCAAGTCTTTCTTTATTATTTAAATCGTCTTCTGATCTTTCTAATACTATATCTTCTTTTTCTGCCATTTATTTTCTTTAAAAATATTTTCTTAAAACATCAGGAATAGCAATTTTTCCTTCTTTATCTTGATAATTTTCCATAATGGCAACCAAAGTTCTACCTACAGCTAATGAAGAACCATTTAAGGTATGGACTAATTCATTTTTACCTTGCTCATTTTTATAGCGAATTTTGGCACGTCTTGCTTGAAAATCACGACAATTAGATACAGAACTAATTTCTCGGTATTTATTTTGAGAAGGAATCCAAACTTCAAGATCAATAGTCTTTGCAGCACTAAAACCCAAATCTCCCGTACAAAGCATCAAATGTCTATGAGTCAAACCTAAAGAGCTTAATAAATCGCTCGCACACTCTACCATTTCATTAAATACACTATCGCTTTGCTCAGGTTTAGTAATACTTACAAGTTCTACTTTTTCAAACTGATGCTGACGAATGATTCCTCTTGTATCACGCCCTGCACTACCCGCTTCTTTTCTAAAACAAGCGCTATAACAAGTCATTTTTATCGGTAAGCTTTCACTGGTTAAAATTTCTCCACTATAAAGATTGGTTACTGGAATTTCAGAAGTTGAAATAAGATATAAATCCTCATCATCGACTTTATACATATCATCTTTAAATTTTGGCAATTGCCCAGTTCCAAACATTGTAGCGCCATTAACCAAATAAGGCACATTGACAAAATTAAAACCACGACTTCTATTAAAATCGATCATATAATTAACCAAAGCTCGACTCAATAAAGCACCTTCGTTTTTAAGCACACAAAAACGACTTCCAGAAATTTTAACCCCTCTTACAAAATCAAGCCAATCTAAACTTTCACCCAAATCATGATGTTCTTTTGGCTCAAAATCAAAACTTGGTGGAGTGAGGACTTTTTTTATTTCCACATTTTCATCTTCATCCTCGCCAACAGGAACAATATCATCTGGAATATTTGGAATAGCATGGGCAATATTTTCAAGTTCATCTTCTAAAGCACCCACCTTTTGACTTTGTTTGTTGATTTTAATTTTATTTTCACTCAATTTTGTTTTCAACTCTTCTTTATCTTGCGCACTTGCAAGTTCTTTACTGAATTTATTTTGAAAGGCTTGAAGCTCTTCTAAAATTGTCCTTTCTTTTTTCAATAATGCAAATAAATCAGCTAATTTTTTTAATGTTTCCTCATCAACTTTTTTATTTTTTAATTTTTGACTCACCTCATCAAATTGATTTTGTAATTTTTTTAAATCAAGCATCTTACACCCCTTATAAGCCTATTTTAGTATAAATTTTTTGCATCTTTTCTTGAGCAATTTTTCTTGCTTTACTCGCACCAAAATCCAAAACCTCTTTCAAATAAGAAGGCTTATTTAAAAGCTCATTGTATTTTTCTCTTATTTCTTTGAAATAATCAATCACCAACTCATTTAAATACATTTTAAAATGTCCATATCCCTCGCCTCCCTTTAAATAACGATTTCTCAAATTTTCTTGTCCTTCATTATCTAAAAATAATTTTGCTATTTTAAAAACATTACATTCTTCAGGATTTTTAGGATCTTCTAAAGCAGTGCTATCTGTTACTATCGATGAAATTTGCTTTTTTAAAGTTTTATCATCATTAAAAATATCTATAGTATTTTTATAAGATTTACTCATTTTAGCCCCATCAGTCCCTACAATAACGGCAAGATCTTCGTTGATTTTAGCTTCGGGTAAAATAAAAATTTCTCCCCATTCATTATTTACTTTTAAAGCGATATCACGTGCGATTTCTACGTGTTGAATTTGATCTTTACCTACAGGAACAAGTTGAGTGTCAAAAAGTAAAATATCTGCTGCCATTAAAACAGGATAAGAAAAAAGTCCATGAGAAGCACTTAGCCCTTTAGCAATTTTATCTTTATAGCTATGCGCACGCTCTAATAAACCCATAGGGGTAAATTGTGATAAAATCCAATAAAGCTCCATCACTTCTTTCACATCACTTTGTAACCAAAAAACACTTTTTTGTGGATCTATACCAAAACTCAAAAAAGCTGCGGCCGCTTTTATTGAATTTTCTTTCAATTTTTCCCCATTTTGCAAAGAAGTCATAGCATGATAATTAGCGATAAATATAAACATTTCACTTGTATTTTGTGCATCTATCATTTGTTTAATCGCACCAAAATAATTTCCGATATGCAAATCTCCACTAGGCTGAATTCCGGTTAATACTCTCATTTAACTACCTTTTTTAATTCACTTATAAGCTCATCAATACTTTTATTTTCAATATCCAATATCACATCAGCTTTATCTTCATAAATTTTTATTCTTTCATTATATAACTTTTTTGCTTTAATTTCATCAAAAAATAAAGGTCTTTTAGCAATTTCATCTTTATTTAAACGCTTTTTCAAATACTCAAAATCAGCCCTTAAATAAACACTCAATCCGATTTTTTCCAAATTTTTTACATTAACAAAACCGCCACCACTTGCAATACAAGCATTTTGACAAAAAATAAAAAAATCAGCTAATTTTTGTTCTTGTTCTCTAAAAAAACACTCGCCTTTGTTTTTAAAAATTTCATTAACACTTTGCTTAAATTTCGTCTCAATCAATAAATCACTGTCTAAAAAAATTCGGTCTAACTCTACAGCCAATACTCTAGCTATAGTGCTTTTTCCACATCCCATAAAACCGATGAAAATAATATTATCCATTCTCATCATTTTCCTTGCTTCCCTTTTTGCGTGAAGCAATGATTAAAGGCACTCCCTCAAAATCAAATTCTTTTCTTATCTTATTTTGCAAATAACGCTTATAGCTAAAATGCAAGGCTTTTGGACGATTCATAATTAAAGCGATTTTTGGAGGAGCAACATCATATTGCACAGCATAATAAATTTTAACCAATTTTCCATAATCATGTGGCAATGGGTGTGCTTTGGTTGCACTTTCAATTAAATTATTAAGTTTTGAAGTTGGGATTTTTTGTATGAAATTTTCAAAAACTTGCAAAATTTTATCAAGTATCACATGCACTCTCTTACCACTTAAAGCTGAAACACTAACAATAGGCGCATGAGCTAAGAATTTAAAACGATCAAGTTTTAGTTCTTTAACCGTTTTATCAAAATCAAGCTCACTTTTATCCCATTTATTTAAAACTATGATAACACCTAAATAATACTTTGCAATAAGTCCTGCTATTCTTTCATCAAGTTCATTAAAGCCTTCATCTGCATCTAAAACCAAAAGTGCGATTTGAGAATTTTGCAAAATTTTTTCAGTACGATTTAAGGCAAATCTTTCTAACCCTTGAATTTTTCCACGTTTTCTAATCCCTGCAGTATCTACAAATTCTATTGTTTTATCTTGATGAGTTATAGCTTCATTTACAGGATCAATTGTAGTTCCAGCTATACTACTAACGACACTACGTTCTTGTTTGACTAAAGCATTTAAAAGGCTTGATTTTCCAACATTAACACGACCTACAATCCCTACTCTAATATGATTTTGATCTATCTCTTTAAATTGCAATTCTTGTTTGTTTTCATCATAATGCTCTAAAAAATCCTCTAAATCTTGTTCTTCATCAGGAACCAAGCTAGTTTCATTTAAAAATTGCTCCAGCCAGCTATAAAGCTCATCAAGTCCTACATTATGAGTTACTGAAATATTGAAAATTTCTTTTACACCAAAATTTGCAAATTCCCATGCTCTTTCTTCATCTTTTTTATTATCCACTTTATTGATAACTAAGGCTAGCGGTTTATTTAATTTTTTTAAAGAATAAAAAAAACGCCTATCTTCTTCATCAGGAGCTAATTTTCCATCAACAAGATAAAGAATAATATCGCTTTCTTTGGCAACTTTTAAAGTATTTTTTTTAACATTTTTAAAAAGCTCATCACTCTCATCAAGTCCGCCACTATCAATAATAAAAGCGCTCTTAGAGCCAATACAAGCTTCAGTTTTATTTGTATCTCTTGTTGTGCCAGAAATTTCACTTGTGATTGCTATTCTTCTTTTTGCCATCCTATTAAAGAGGCTTGATTTTCCAACATTAGGCTTTCCTATTAATATAATGCTTTGCATTTTTTTCCTATTTTTCAAAGTAAAATTTTTTTAAGAAAAATTATATAAAATTTGCCTTAATATTAAGCAAAAAAAGACTAGAATTAATCCATTTTTCAAGTTAATCCTCAAGGAATAAAAATGCGAAAACTTATCAGACATAATCTTGGAATTTATTTTATGCTTTTAGCATGTTTGGATTTTACGCTTATGGGAGCTTGTGCTAAAATTTTAAGCAAAGAAATAAGCTCTATTGAAATTATGTTTTTTAGAAATATCATAGGAGTTGTATTTTTACTTTGGTTATTGAAAAAATCAAAAGTTCACAAAGAAGGTGGGTATTTTTGGCTTTTAGTTTTTAGAGGTGTTGCGGGCACACTTTCACTTTATATGTTTTTTTATAATATCTCAAACATCACCTTAGGTGGAGCCTTTGCTTTTCAAAAAACAGCACCTATTTTTATCACCCTCATTGCTTTTTTTGTTTTTAAAGAAAAACTAGAAAAAAAGGCTTGTATAGGAATTTTTATCGCTTTTTTAGGCATGCTTTTAATCACTCAACCTTGGGCTGATAAAGCCTATCACTCGGGCTTTGATTTAAAAAATTCCATCATAGGAATTTCAAGTGGCTTTCTAGCTGCTTTAGCCCTTACAAGCGTGAGAAAACTTAGAAAATCTTACACCACAGAACAAATTGCTTTTTCATTTATTTTTCTTGGCACACTCATGCCTTTACTTTCAATGATAGGAGCTGAATTTTTTCAATCTAAAGATTTTCATTCTTTGCATATGGATTTTATTTTAGCTCCATTTGTAATGCCTAGTTTAAAATCATGGATCATTATTTTAATCATGGGAATTTTAGGCACCATTTATCAAATTCATGTCACCAAAGCCTATGGGATAGCTAAACAAGCTGGTATTGTCGCGGGTGTAAGTTATTTTGATGTGATTTTTAGTTTAATTGTTGGATTAATTTTGGGCGATAATTTACCAAGTGCTATGGTTTTTTTAGGTATAATAGGGATAATTTGTGGAGGATTAATCTTAGTCGTAAAAGGAAAAAAATGAAAAAAATGATATTAATCGCTGGTCCTTGCGTCATAGAAAGCAAAGATTTAGTATTTAAAGTCGCTGAACAACTTAAATTTTTTAATGAAAATGAAAATATAGAATTTTATTTTAAATCCAGTTTTGATAAAGCTAATCGCACAAGCATTGATTCTTTTCGCGGACCTGGAATCGAAGAAGGACTTAAAATTTTACAAAGTGTAAAAAATGAATTTAACATGAAAATTTTAACCGATATCCATGAAAGTACTCAAGCATCAATTACGAGTGAAGTCGTTGATGTACTTCAAATTCCAGCATTTTTGTGTCGTCAAACTGATTTGCTTGTTGAGGCTGCTAAAACCAAATCAAAAGTCAATATCAAAAAAGGCCAATTTCTAAACCCAAACGATATTAAATATAGCGTTAAAAAAATTCTTCAAACTAGAGGTATCAATGAAGAAGGCTATGAAGTAGCGAAACAAAATGGAATTTTTGTTGCCGAAAGAGGCGCTAGCTTTGGATATGGAAATTTAGTTGTAGATATGAGATCTTTAGTTATTATGCGTGAATTTGCACCCGTTGTATTTGATGCGACTCATAGTGTTCAAATGCCAGGAACTGCAGGAGGTAAAAGCGGAGGTAAAAGCGAATTTGTAGAGCCTTTAGCAAGAGCAGCAGCAGCAGTTGGAGTAGATGGATTTTTCTTTGAAACCCATATCAATCCTTGTGAGGCTCTATGCGATGGACCAAATATGCTAGATATTTCACGTCTTAAAAATTGTGTTGAAACACTCTTAAAAATACAAAATATTATAAAGGATATTTAATGAAAATTATTGAAGGAAAACTAAATCTTAACTCTAATGAAAAAATTGCAATTATCAATGCAAGATTTAATCACATCATCACCGATCGTCTTGTTGAAGGTGCTAAAGATGCCTTTTTAAGACATGGAGGTAAAGAAGAAAATTTAAGCCTTATTCTTGTTCCAGGGGCTTTTGAACTTCCTTTCATCTTAAAAAAAGCTATAGAAAGTCAAAAATTTGACGCTATTTGTTGCATAGGTGCTGTTATTAGAGGATCGACTCCGCATTTTGATTATGTTGCAGCAGAAACCACAAAAGGCATTGCCAATGTAAGTTTAAATCATAATATTCCTGTAAGTTTTGGCGTACTCACCACTGATACTATAGAACAAGCCATAGAAAGAGCAGGAAGCAAAGCTGGAAATAAAGGTTTTGAGGCTATGGTTACAGTTATAGAAATGCTTAATTTAAGCAAGGAAATTTAATGGCAACGCGTCATCAAGTCAGACAAAGTGTTGTTTCTTTGCTTTATGCTTTAGAAATGAATGAAAAAAATGAAAATTTTATTGATGATTATTTAAATGAAAAAAAGATTCGCAATGAGCAAAAAAAATTTACTTTAAATTTATATCAAGGCATTATTCATAATCTTTCCAATATTGATGAGAAATTAAATACTCATCTTAATGAAAACAAAATTGAAAAATTAGGATATATTGAAAGAGCTATATTAAGACTTGGAGCTTATGAGTTGCTTTTTACAGACACACCTAGCGCAATCATCATTAATGAAGCGATAGAATTAGCTAAAGAATTAGCTAATGATAGTTCTCCTAAATTTATCAATGGAGTTTTAGACTCACTGATTAAGGCTAAAAAATGAAATTATGCGTTGCATTAGATCTTGCCACCAAAGAAGAATGTCTTAATATAGCCAAAGAATTAAAAGGCTTGGATCTTTGGCTTAAAATAGGCCTAAGAGCTTATCTAAGAGATGGTTTTAAATTTATAGAAGAATTAAAAAAAATAGATCATTTTAAAATCTTTTTAGATCTAAAAATTCATGACATTCCTAATACAACTGCGGATGCTTGTGAAGAAATTTCCAAACTTGGAGTTGATATGATCAATATTCATGCAAGTGTTGGAAATATAGCCATGCAAGAAGTGATGAACAGACTTAATAAATTTTCTAAACGCCCTTTAGTTTTGGCTGTTTCTGCTCTAACTAGTTTTGATGAAGAGCATTTTTTCAATATTTATAAACAAAGCATTGATGAAGCTGTAATTAATTTCGCTAAAATGTCTTATCAAAATGGGCTTGATGGTATGGTATGCTCTGTTTTTGAAAGCAAAAATATCAAAAACAATACTCATCAAAATTTTTTAACATTAACACCAGGCATTCGTCCTTTTGGAGAGAATAATGACGATCAAAAACGAGTTGCTAATTTAGAAACAGCTAAAGAAAATAAAAGTGATTTTATAGTCATAGGACGCCCTATATATAAAGATAAAGATCCTAAAGCGATCTGCGAAAAGATTTTGGAGCTTATATGAGCAAAGAAAAAATAAATGAAGAAAATATAGATCAAATTTATGAAAACAATCAAAAAAAAGAATGGGATATTTGCAAAAATTTTGAAGAATGGATCAAAACCCAACCCGATAAAGAAAAAGCCTTAAAAGAATTTTATCAAAAGTGTGGGATAAAGTATTGAATTATCAGCAATTAGAATGTGATTATTTTAATCTTTACAATCAATTTATTAGTGTCGATTCTACTATTTCTTTTGAAAAAAATAATCGAATTTTAATCAAAGATTTTGTATTTTTTTATCATCAAATCTTAAAACAAAAAGATTTTAATTACTTAACGGGCATAAGAAATAAAATCGCCCTAAAAGTTCAAAAATATATGCAGCAATATTCTATAGCACCCAAAAGTCTTAATCTTTCTTGTTTAAGAGAAAATAAACATATTGAATTTTTTGAAATGTTTTATAAGGCTTTGGGCTATTTTGTCGCTTTTAGACAAAAACTCAATGAAGAACAAAAACTCCAAATCATTATATCTAGCATTGATGAAAGCTTTGGATATAAATTTTCAATAGAAAATTTTCAAAATTTAGATCATTTTAAAAAAAGCGATATTTTAACCCTTCCAGAAAGGTGCCTTAATAATTTTCACCTAGCAATGATTCATCTTTGTATTATGATCCTTAATCCTCTTAACTTAAAAGATTATAATCAACATCTTGATAAGGCGATTAATTATCTTATTGATGGCTCTTTTAATATTTATGAGATCATCTTAAAAGAATATTCTTTATTGTATCCAAAAGATCAAAATTTTAAACAAGAACTTGCCAAACTTAAAGAATTAGAAGTCCAAATTCTTATGCAAGAAATTTCAAAATTAAAACTATCAAACAATTACAAAGAACTATGTGGAGAAATTCTTTACAATCTAGAACTTGAAAAAATAACCCAAAAATAATCTTATATTAGCTCTAATATGCTTTAATAATAAAAATTTTTAACAAGGAAAAATTATGCATATTACGCCTGAATATTTATATCAAAAAAGAAGGAAATTTTTAAAATTAGGCATTGGAGCACTTATAAGTTCAACTTTAATCAGTTCCAAACTTTCCGCTTTTAACTTCATTAAAGATAAAAATCTTGATAATTTAAAAATAAGTGATGAAGAATTGGCTACAAATTATGTCAATTTTTATGAATTCTCCACCGATAAAAAAAGAGCTGTAGCCTTAGCTCAAAATTTTAACACTCAAAATTGGAAAATTGAAATCAGCGGAGAAATTGAAAAACCTATAACTCTTAGCATGGAAGATATTTTAAAATTTCCTTTAGAAGAAAGAATTTATCGATTTCGTTGCGTTGAAACTTGGTCTATGGTAGTTCCTTGGATTGGTTTTGAATTGCGTCATCTAATAGAAAAGGTAAAACCGACTCAAAAGGCTAAATTTATTAAATTTACAACACTTTTTGACAAAAATCAATTTCCTGATCAAGATGCACTTTTTCCAACTATAGACTATCCTTATGTTGAAGGGCTTAGAATGGATGAAGCAATGCATCCACTAACCTTGCTTGCTGTAGGAATGTATAAAAAACCTTTAAAACCACAAAATGGTGCTCCTATACGCTTAGTTGTTCCTTGGAAATATGGTTTTAAAAGTATCAAATCGATTGTAAAAATTGAATTTGTAGAAAAACAACCTCTTACAACTTGGCAAAATTATGCTCCAAATGAATATGGTTTTTATGCCAATGTTAATCCAAATGTATCCCATCCAAGATGGTCTCAAGCAAATGAAAGAGCCTTGGGTGATTTTTTCACAAAACCTACTTTAATGTTTAATGGCTATGAAAAAGAGGTTGCAAAACTTTATGAAGGTATGGATTTAAAGGTTAATTTTTAATGAGTAAGTATTTTAATTTTTTTGCTTTCATATTTTTCTTAGCAAGTTTGATTTATTCTTTTTACAATGTCATAAAAGCCTTTGATTTTGTAAAAGAAATTTATTTTAATACAGGAATTTTTGCTTTAATATTTTTAAATTTAAGTTTATTTTTTTCTTTATTTAAATTCAAATCAACCAAAAATTATCCCAAAATTTTGGGATTTTTTGCAACTTTTTGGGGTGCTATTCATTTTTTAAACTATTTTATTTTTGATAGAAATGCCCAAATTTCAAGACTTTTAAATGATATTTTATTCCATTTTTTAGAAACAACTGGATTTATAGCTTTTATTATCATTTGTTTGATGTTTTTAAGTTCTTTTAATTGCTTTAAGAAAATACGCAAAATAAGAAAATTAGGATATTTATGCTTAGTTATTTCAAGCTATCATTATTTTTTAAGTCCTAAAATTCCTATGTTTTGGGAGTGGAGTGCTTTAATTATAGCAATGATTTATTTTATTTTACGCTATATTAAAAACCTACGATTTTGCTTTTATCGAAACTAGAATTAAGTTCTTTTTGTATGCTTTCTAAAAAATCTTGCATGTGAAAAATTCCTTCTTTGGAAATTGCGACTTTTAAGGCTGTATTTTTTATAATCATTAAAATTTGTGCCCCACTTAATTCATAATTAGCTAAGATATTAATATCAAATTTTTTATCAAATTCGGCTTTTTTGGGTAAAAATTTTTCCCACATTTTTAGCCTATCTTTAAAATCAGGCTTTTTAAATTCTATTTTATAATCAAATCTTCTTGAAAATGCCGTATCTAAACTTTCTAAAAAATTCGTAGTTGCAATCATCACTCCGCTAAAACGCTCGATCTGTTCTAAAAAGATATTTTGCATTTGATTATGCATCTTATCACTTCCTGCACTACTCTCAACCCTTGTGCTTAAAAATTGATCCGCTTCATTTAACAATAAAATAGGACTTTGCTTACAAGTTTGCACTATATTTTTATAGGTATCAAAAATTTTCCTAACATTTTGCTCGCTTTCTCCTACCCATTTGCTAAGAATTTTAGAGCAATCAAAGCTAAGAACTGATTTTTTCATCGACTTAGCCATAGCTAAGGCTGACATAGTTTTTCCTGTTCCAGCAGGCCCATAAAAAATAATTTTAGCTTCTATATTTTTATTGTTTTTTATACCCCATAAATTTAATCTTTCAAGCACTTTTTTATCTTGTTGTTTAAGAATGCTTTCTAAAAGCTCTTTGGTATTTTCAGGCATAATAATATCGTTGATATTAACCCTTGGTTCTATGAGTTCAAAAATATCTTGCTCTTTTAAAACATTTTCAATTTTAACTTTTTTACTTTGTTTTGGCTCAAAATTAATCACTCTTTGTAAAATTTCATCTGTAATAAAAAAGCTTTTTGAAATATCTCCAAAAGAATTCAAATACTCATCATATTCTATTAAATTTAAAAGTGGAGAATTTTCTTGTAATAGTCTTTTATTTTTATGCTTATCAAGCTCATCTTCGCTAACAAGGGACAATAAAAAATTCATTTCTCTAAAAGTCGAATTTTCATTGCTCAATAAATATTCTTCTCTTAAAAGTGTTAAAAAAATAATTTGCTCTTTTTGATTGAGATTAAATTCCTTAAAGATATCGGATAAAACATTATAAAATTTACTTTTTTTCAAACGCTCTTTAATATAATCTTCGCAAAGTTTAATTTGCTCTTTTAATTCACTATTGTAAGCACTTTTTCTAATAAAACTCAATCTTTCATAAAGTTCAACGCGCATAAATTCATCTTTAAGATATTCTAAATAATCAGCGTAAGCTTCTTTTTTGCTAAAATCTAAATTATTGGATTTTGATTCTAAAAATTCTAAAAAATACTCACTCAAGCTTAGCTCACACTGCAATAAATTTAAACTTAAAGTTTGATTTTTATTGCTTTCAATATTTTTAAAAAAACTTGAATTTTGATTAACAAAACCTCTTTCTATCAGTTTTTTTAAATCTCCTAAAACATCTAAATATGCATATTTTTCCATGCCAAAAATACTGGATAATAAAGTAAATGCATTCACAGAAGCAACAGAAATAACATAATGCTTACAAAGTTCTCTTAAAATCAAAGCTTCGTTTTTAGAACATTTCAGTTCTTTATATATTTGAGTTTTTTCTATGGTTTTTAAATTTAAAAATTCTTTGAGTTTTAGCATTATTTCTTAAATTCCTCTATTTCATTATTAAAAAAATCAATACAAATATTTTCATCTAAAAAATGATTTTCAAAAGGTAAATAGCATATTTTAATCCCATAAGGAGTCAATAAAAAATTATCATTAAAATCCATTTTATCAATATCCTCAAAACATTCTGCACAAAATTTTTTAAGTTTTTGATGCAAAAGATCTAAAAACTGATGATTTTTTATATCATATAATTGATTTAAATGAATAAAAGTATTTTTTTTAATATCATAAACAAAATTGTTAAGCTCTAAAATCGGGCGTTCCATTTCATCTTTATAAAAATAATATTGCTCTTGAAAACTCAATTTTCCATCTTTTAAAAATATAGGTTTTTGAATAATTTGCTCAAAATCAAAATCTTTATTGCTTAATTGATGAATTTTTTTAAATTCATCATTTTTTAAAAAATCCAAACAACTTTTAATTTTAATATTATTTTGATCTTCAAAAAGATATAAATTTGTAAAACCTAATTTTTGCGCTTTGATTTTTTTATTATCCAGTATTAATTCTTTTGCTTCGTTAATTACATAAATATCATCTTGATCTTTCCAAACCTTTGAAATTTTAAAAATAGGAATTTCTTTGCTTGTATTAAGATCGCTTAGGGCTATAAAGCTGGGGCTTGTTTGATTGATATCCTTATCAAATACAGGTATAAAAGGTGCATCCTCATAAATTATGGCAAAAATTTGCTTGTCTTTTAGATCATAAAAATACGCTTCACCTTTATAATTTTTAGAAAAAAGTAAGCTGATAGCAAAAAATAAAAATAAAAAAAATTTCAAAATTTTATCCTTGGTAACCCAAAATGATTTTTATACGCGAAACTGTATCAAAAAAACTGATTTTATTTTTAGAAACTTCATAAAAAATTTCGTAATTTTTTGCTTTTAAATTTTGTTTAAATCCACTAGCTGTTTTTTGCAAATTTTTTCCTTGCCATAAAGGTTTTGCATTTAAAATATCACTTAAGATATCATCATAATATTCATTTTTAAAAAATTTTTTATTAAAAACTTTTTTATCATAACATGCAGCATTTAAACAAATTTTATCTTTAATTTTCAAATTAAAAAAAGCTTGACCTAAATGATAAACCTCTAAATTTAAGGTTTGATTTTCTTTTATTAAAAATCCAAAATCACTCATTTTAAGAAAAGGTGAATTTATGATTATTGCTATACTTTGACTGAGATTATTTTGATTTTTTATGGCACACGCATTAAAAAAGAATATTATCAAAAAGAAAAAAAATATTTTTTTCAAAATTCTAAACCTTATTTTAAATTTTTAAAACTGATATTTAGCTCAAGATTAAGCTCACGAACAATTTTCATCACAGCTTGCAAATCATCAATTTGTTTTGCCACAACACGAATTTCATCTCCTCTGATTGAAGAATTCACCTTTAATTTACTCTCTTTTATAGCCTTATTGATTTTTTTAGCATTTTCACCATCTATAGAATCATTTGCTTTTAAATTTAAATGAAACATGGCTCCATTTTCACGAGAAAGCTCCTTAATAGCACTAGAATTAATACCTCTTTTGATAAGTTTAGAAATAACAATATCTTTTAAAACATCGAGTTTTGACTCACTTGAGGAGCTAAGTTTGAAAATGCTGTCTTTTTCATTCAACTCAATTTCAGTTTTAATACCCTTTAAATCATATCTTGAGTCTAATTCTTTTTTTGCCTGCTCAAAAGCATTTTTAAGCTCTTGTTTATCTATTGCTGCAGAAATATCAAAACTATGTTCACTTGCCATTTTTTATCCATTCTTCAAGATTTTCATAAACTCTACTCATTAAAGTATTAATAGCTTCTTTAGATGCCCATGCAATATGAGGAGTGATGATAAGATGATCTTTATTTTTAATGTTTAAAAGTGGATGATTTTCTAACATAGGCTCTTTTTCCAATACATCAAGCCCAACCTTGATATTTTTTTGATCCATCACCTTTGCCAAATCTAACTCATTTATAATGCCACCTCTACCAACATTAATCAAAACCGCATCATTTTTTAATAATTCTAATTTTTCCAAATTTAATAAATTTATCGTTTTATTATTTAATGGAGCATGGATACTTACAATATCGCAAATCTTTAAAAGTTCATCTAATTCTAAACGTTCAAATTCAGAATTTGTATTTGCCCCACTTGTAGAGTAATAATAAATTTTAGCTCCAAAAGCCTTTGAAATTTTAGCGACTTCTTTTCCTATAGAACCAAGTCCTATAATACCATGTTTTTTACCTTCCATGCTGACTAAAATTCTACTAAAATCTGTAAAAATAGGACTTTTGCACCATTTTTCATTTTTTACCCATTGATCATAATAAGGAATATGATTTAAAAAAGCAAAAACCAAAGCAAAAGTATGCTGTACAACACTCATTGTAGAATATCCTGCAACATTTTTTACCACAATATTTCTTTCCTTAGCATAATCAACATCAATATTATTTAATCCCGTGGCAGTTTCTAGTATAAGCTTAAGATTAGAGCAAGCATCTATAATTTCTTTATCGATCACTACTTTATTAGTCATCGCAATATCAGCATCTTTTAAACGCTCAATCACTTGCTCTTTATCTTTAGTTGTATCATAAAGTTTGATTTCTCCAAATTTTTCAAAAACACTAAAATCATAATTTCCTAAAGTTGCCGCATCTAAACATACTATTTTCATCTTTTACTCCTTAATAATATGTCCAACAAATTTTGAGGAATTATCAAGTATCATTCCACCTTTTCTAAAACCTAAACCACACCCTTCATAAGCAAAAAATACTCCTGCTTGATAAAACTCATTTTCATGAGAATTTAATTCTACGTATTCTTGATAAATGAATTTGTTATTTTCATAAGGTCCTTCATTTTCATTTAAAATTTGCTCATCTTTAATAATACTTACATTAGCCCCTTCTCTACCAAAAACCGGCTTTTTAACATAAGTTTTTCCAACTAAAGGCTGATCTTTTGTTTCTAAAAGTAATGGATGATTAGGGTAAAGCTCGTACAAAATTTTCATAATGCCTTTTGATTGAAATATCAAAGTATAAGCAGGATTTAAAATGATGGCCTTTTGATTACGCATGATCTGCGTTAAAAGCATAGCAAGATCTCCTTCTTCTATCGCTATATCTTCCCAAGGTATCAATTTAAACCAATATTCATAGTTAATTCCATCCTTAAAAATACCCTCATCACTAAATTCCACCTCATCCACATAAGAAAAATTAGTTTCAAAACCCGCTTCATTAGCAATATGAGTTAATAATTTCGTTGTGATTTCCTCTTCTTTGATTCCAGCGATACTTGAAAAAAGAATTTTCCAGCCTTGATAGTAATTTTCAAACAAACTAGTATCATCATTAAGTGTAATTAATCTTTTAAAATTTTCCATCAAGGATTCATAAATATTATTAAATTGATAACTTTCATCCATATTGTTTTGTTTTAAAATTGCCCATTGTAAAATTGCACTCTCAAAAAGAGATGTTGGAGTATCCGCATTAAACTCTAAAAGCTTAATAGGTTTTCCATCCAATCCTCCCGCAAAATCAAATCTTCCATATAAATGCCAATGAACATCATTTTCCCAACTCATTTTAATAGCATCTACAAGGTTAAAAGGAATACCTAATTCATCAAAGCGATCATTATCGATCACATTTTGTGCAGCTGCTACAAACATATCATAAAGCTCATTAGCCGCTTCATAATAAGCATTTGCCTCATTTTCTTTAACACAAACTAAAGCATCACTGATATAATCACTACCATCTTCGTCAGTATGCCAAGAAAAGCCTATACTTTCTAAATAATCCTTTTGAAGCTTATTAACTTTTAATAATCTCATACACCTTCCTTAAGAACCAAAACCAAAACTAAAACCAGAACTTGTTTTAGATCCACCTTTAAAAAAGCCCGATCTTGAAGAACTAGAAGATTTACTTGTACTTGCCTTATTAAAACTATTCACACTTCTTTGATAAGCACTTTGACTTGTAAAGGCTCCACGTTGTTGATTAATAAAATTTTGATTGCCAAAAAGTTTTGAACCAATCCAGTTTCCTATAATAGCTCCAGCAGCACTTGTAAGTAAAGTTTCACCTAAACTCAATCCACCACTATTCATTTGATGATTACTTTGAGTAAGATTAGAAGTTCCATTATCTATTTTCTCGGCCTCTTGTTTTATAAGCGCATCCATTTCTTCTTTGCTTAAAATTCGTTCTGTACCATTTAAATCTTTTAAAATTACCACGGTTTCATCGCTAGGAAATTGATATTTTATTTTATATTGACCCGGTGCAACTTCTTCTATGACAACAAAAGCACCTTGCATATTTGAAATTTGATTTGAAGTATCTGAGTTATCGCTACTACAAGCAACCAAAGCACCCCCTGCTACAGCTGCTAAACCACCTATCATACCGATTTGAATAATTTTTTTAATCCTTTTCATAAATAAGCACCCCTAATAATCAAAAAAATTAATGATTAATTCTAACAAAAAATAATAAATTCATTCTTTGATATTAGAAAAATTAAAATAGTTTTGTACTTAAAAAATTTTTAATTGAGTTTTAAAGAAGATTCAAGGATTATCAAAAGCCTTGAAAAGGCCTTTGATTTAAAGTCTTGATTCGTATCGTCTAAGCATATAAAGTCTTTTAAGCATTTTTTTACGTGCTGAAATTTTTTGTTTTTTACGAATTTCAGTCATAGGCTCAAAAAATCTTCTCGCTCTAACTTCAGTTACAACAAGATTTCTATCAACTTGTTTTTTGAATTTACGATATGCTTCGTCAAAAGACTCGTTAGGATGCACCTTAATTCCTGGCACTATCCTCACCACCTTTCGTAATTTAATTTTGCTTAACAAAATTTCATTGTTAAGAGAAAGATTATAAAATATTTATCATTAAATATTTCTTATTAAAGGTAACTTAGAAAACATTTAAAAAATATTTTAGTTTTTATGAATTATAATAGCCATAGAAAACAGAAATAAAAAGGAGTTAAATGCAAAATTTTATTACCGATTATACGAAAAAGCGTTATATTCTTTATGGTATTATTAGTATTATTGCATTAAGTTTGCCATTTATTAGAATCAATGGGAATCATTTTTTTCTTTTAAGTTTTGTCCATGCTAAATTAAATTTATTCTTTGTTTCTTTCTCCACTCAGGAATTTTATCTTATGCCTTTTGTCCTTATACTTCTTTTTTTATTTATATTTTTTATAACGACATTAGGGGGTAGAATTTGGTGTGCTTGGAGTTGTCCTCAAACTATCTTTAGGGTTATTTATAGAGATTTAATCCAAACAAAAATTTTAAAAATTAGAAAAAATATCAACAATAAACAAAAAGAATATTCCGGTCAATATTTAAAAAAAACAATTGCCGTTATTTTATTTTATTTTATCTCTTTAATTGCTATAAGTAATTTACTTTGGTATTTTGTTCCACCAGAAGAGTATTTTGAATACATAAAAAATCCCAATGAGCATTTTCTTTTGATGGGAATTTTATTTTTTGGAAGTCTACTTTTTACCCTTGATGTCACTTATCTAGCAGAAAAATTCTGTATCTATGTTTGCCCATATGCTAGAATACAATCAGTTATGTTTGATCGCGATACTATGCAAGTTATTTATAATGAAAAACGCGGAGGAGTTATTTTTGATGGTAAATTTAAACTTCATAAAAAACCTCCTCAAGGAGAATGTATAGGATGCGAAGCTTGTGTGAGCGTTTGCCCAACACATATTGATATTAGAGCAGGAATGCAGCTTGAATGCATTAATTGCTTAGAATGTGCCGATGCTTGTTCTAAAATTCAAAATAAATTTAATCGCCCAAGCCTTATTAACTGGACAAGTGTCAAATCAATAGAAACCGATCAAAAAATTAAATATTTTCGCTTTCGAACTGTTGGTTATTTAATCGTTATTACAATTGTCTTAATTGCCTTATTTGTTATGGGTAGTAAAAAAGAACACATGCTTTTAAATATCAACCGAAGTAGTGAGTTGTATCAGATTTCGCGCGTAGGTGACAATATAGAAGTTTCAAACGCATATACATTTTTATTTCAAAATACAGATATAAAAGATCATGAGTATTATTTTGAAGCTAAAATAGAAGGTATTGACAACGGTATTGAAATTATTCGTCCGAGCAAACCTTTTAAAATTTCAGCCGGAGAACAGAGCAAAAAAATTGTCATCATTAAGGCTATAAAAAAACTTGCTAACGATAATCATAAAGATGTTATTTTTCCGCTTTCAATTAAAGCTTATGCTAAAGATGATAACAAAATCGTTATTTTTAGAAAAACGATTTTTATTTATCCTAAAGTTTCAATTTTTAAGGAGGTAAAATGAATTCAAACAAAATACTTTCTAAGAAAAATTTGGCTCGAAAAGATAAAATAAAAAAAGTCGCCTGCGAACTTTTTTTAGCACGAGGATTTCAAGAAACCAGCCTAAGTGATATTATCAAAATTTCTGGGGGCTCTTATTCTAATATTTATGATTGTTTTCAAAGCAAAGAGGGTTTATTTTTTGAAATTTTAGATGATGTTTGCAAGAAACATTTTGATCTTATTGCATCTCAAATTCATATCTCTGAAAATAAAAATTTAAAAGAAAATTTAATTTCTTTTGCTAAAGTTTTTGTCAATATATATAATACAGCTCCAATGGTTTCTTTGGGAAAAATTATTTTTTCTCAAGTTTATAATACAGCTTATCTTCAAAATTGGATACAAGATAATCAAAAATTTTTCGCTCGTAACATCTTAGCAAATCTTTTTTCAAAGCAAAAAAATAAATACATCTGCGATAATGCCGCAAAGTTGGCCATTACTTTTTGCAATATGCTAAAAGAACCTTATTATACTTTAAATGTTCTAGTAGATTCCCCGCTTATGAATAATAAAGAACAAGAAGAACATATAGAATTTATGGTTGATCTTTTTTTAAATGGTATTTCAAATAAAACCTAAAAAATATTAAATTCAAGTTTAATTAATAAAATTTAATTAGAATACCAATGTTTAAATATTTTAATAATAAAAAATACAAAAATTAAGGTAAAAATGATGAAATTTGTAAAAAATATCTTTTTAATAAGTATTGCATTTTTAGTTTGTGCTTGCGAAAAAAAAGAAGTTCCCAAAATGCAACAAGATCCAATATCTGTAAGTTTTATGAAAGCAAAATCTGAAAATTTACCTCTTAGTTTCACCTATCCAGCAAAACTCGTAAGCGATTATGATGTGATATTAAAACCTCAAGTAAGCGGAGTGATATTAAAAAAATATTTTAAAGCCGGCGATAGAGTTAAAGAGGGTCAAAAATTATTTCTCATTGAACCTGATAAATTTGAAGCAAATGTTAATTCTGCACAAGGAAAATTCTTAATGGCAAAAGCTAGTTTTGACAATGCTCTAAAAGATTATGAAAGAAACAAAATTTTATTTTCAAAAAAAGCCATTTCAAAAAAAGAATACGATACTTCTTTAGCAAATTTTGATAGTGCAAAAGCAGAACTTGCAAGTTCCAAAGCTGATCTACAAAACGCTAAAATTGATCTTAGTCATACTGAAATTCTTGCACCATTTGATGGAGTTGTCGGTGATGCTTTAGTCAATGTAGGAGATTATGTTAATTCCGCAAATACAGAATTAGTCCGCGTTACAAACCTTAATCCAATTTATGCAGAATTTTACATTTCTGATACAGATAAACTTAATATTATACGAAATACTCAAAGTGGAGAATGGGATCTTAAAAATATTCAAGCTACATTGAATTTAAATGGAGAAGAAGTTAAAGGAAAACTTTATTTTATCGATTCAGTGATAAATGCAGATAGTGGAACTGTTAAAGCTAAAGCTATTTTTGATAATAACAATTCTAGTCTTTTACCAGGAGCATTCGCCACAATCACTTCAGAAGGATTTATCCAAAAAAATGGCTTTAAAATACCACAAAGCGCCATCAAACAAGATCAAAATGAAGTATATGTTTATACCATAGTTAATAACAAAGTTACAAAAAGCCCAATCCACATCAGCTATCAAAACAATGAATATGCCATCATCGACTCTGGACTTAAAAATGATGATAAAATTATTTTAGATAATTTCAAAAAAATTCACATTGGATCTGAAGTTCAAGAAATTGGGAGTAAATAATGTTCTCTAAGTTTTTTATAGAAAGACCAATATTTGCCTCTGTTGTTGCCATTATTATTTCAATTTCTGGAGCCATAGGTTTAATCAATCTACCTGTAGAGCAATATCCTGCGCTAACTCCCCCTACAGTTCAAGTAACAGCAAGTTATACTGGTGCAGATGCTCAAACGATAGCCTCAACTGTTGCAACTCCTATTGAAGATGCAATCAATGGCGTTGATAATATGATTTATATGGATTCTACGAGTTCTACAGGCCAAATGAAACTCACTGTTTATTTTGATATAGGAACTGATCCTGATCAAGCAACTGTGAATGTAAATAATAGAATTTCAGCAGCAACAGCAAAACTCCCAGAAGCAGTTAAAAAACTTGGGGTAACCGTTAGAAAATCTTCTTCTTCGATACTTGAAGTTGTTTCCATCTATTCGGATGATAATTCGATGAGCGATGTAGATATTTTTAACTATACTACTTTAAATATCTTAGATGAATTAAAAAGAATTCCTGGAGTTGGAGATGCTAACGCCATAGGTGGTAAAAACTATTCTATGAGAATTTGGCTTAAACCTGATTTATTAAACAAATTTAACATAACCGCTACAGATGTTATCAATGCAATTAATGAACAAAATGCTCAATATGCGACAGGAAAAATTGGCGAAGAACCTGTTATCAATAAATCCGCTCAAGTACTTTCTATAACAATGCAAGGAAGACTTTCCACTCCTAAAGAATTTGAAAATATCATTATAAGAGTTAATAAAGATGGATCTTTTTTAAGAATCAAAGATGTGGCAAATGTAGAAATAGGTTCTCAAGAATATACCTCAACCGGACGTTTAGGCACTAAACCAGCTGTTCCAATTATGATTAATTTACAATCAGGTGCTAATGCTGTAAGCACTGCAAAATTAGTCAATAAAAAACTTGAAGAACTTTCTAAAAATTTCCCTCAAGGTTTAAAATATAAAGTTCCTTTTGATACAACAATTTTCGTTAAAGCTTCTATTAAAGAAGTGATAAAAACTTTTGCTGAAGCCTTAATTTTAGTTCTTATTGTTATGTATCTTTTCTTAAAAAATTTCAGATCAACCCTTATTCCAATGATCGCTGTTCCTGTTTCATTACTGGGAACTTTTGCTGTGCTTTATTTACTTGGCTTTAGCATTAATCTTTTGACTCTTTTTGCCCTTGTTTTAGCCATAGGTATTGTTGTTGATGATGCTATCATAGTGGTTGAAAATATTGATAGAATTATACATTCTAACCCCAATATTTCGATCAAAGATGCAGCTATTCAAGCTATGCATGAAGTAAGTTCACCAGTTATTTCTATTGTTCTTGTTTTATGTGCTGTTTTTATCCCTGTGTCATTTATTTCAGGGTTTGTAGGAGAAATTCAAAAACAGTTTGCCCTAACCTTAGCCGCTTCTGTTGCTATTTCTGGATTTGTTGCACTCACATTGACTCCTTCATTGTCTGCAATTTTTTTAACAAGAAATGAATCAAAACCTTTCTATTTTGTTCAAAAATTTAATGATTTTTTTGACTGGAGTACTTCTGTATTTAGTGCTGGTGTAGCCTATATGCTAAAACGCACTATTCGCTTTGTTCTTATTTTTTGTATTATGCTAGGAGCGATTTTTTATTTATATAAAATTGTACCAAGTTCTCTTGTTCCAAGTGAAGATCAAGGTGCTATTATAAGTCTTATCAATCTACCTGCTGGCTCACCTTTACATAAAACCATAGAAGAAGTAGAAAATATGAATAAAGATATCTACAAAATGGATGGTGTAGAATCAGCTATTTCTCTTATAGGATTTGATCTTTTCACAAGCTCTTTAAAAGAAAATGTTACAGTAACATTTTTAAAATTAAAAGATTGGAGTGAAAGAAAATTAAATTCTAATCAAATCATTGGTATGTTATTTGGAAAATATGCAAACGATAGAAACGCTCAAAGCTTTTTTATTAACCTTCCTGCGATCCCTGGAATCAGTTTAACAGGTGGTTTTGAAATGTATGTCCAAAATAAAAGCGGAAAAACTTATGATCAAATTCAACAAGATGTTAATAAATTACTAGAAGCAGCAAAAAAAAGAAAAGAATTATTTAATGTAAAAACAACCCTTGATACTAATTTTCCACAATATAAACTTATTATTGATCGAGATAAAATGAAATATTTTAATCTCAATATGCAAGATGTTTTTAATACTATTAGTGCAACAATAGGAACTTATTATGTTAATGATTTTCCTATGTTGGGAAAAAATTTCCAAGTTAATATTCGAGCTTTAGGAGATTTTAGAAATACTCAAGACGCGTTAAGAAATATCTTTGTAAGATCAAATGATGGAAAAATGATCCCTCTTAACTCATTTTTAACCCTCTCTAGAAGTGTTGGGCCTGATGATGTTAAAAGATTTAATCTTTTTCCAGCTGCTCTTATACAAGGAGATCCTGCATCGGGTTATTCTTCTGGACAAGCTATTGAAGCGATCTCAGCTGTTGCTAAAGAAACCTTAGGAAGTGATTATTCAATTGCTTGGGCAGGAACTGCTTATCAAGAAGTTAATTCTAAAGGCACTGGATTATTTGCTTTCACCTTAGGAATGGTTTTTGTATTTTTAATTTTGGCAGCTCAATATGAAAGATGGCTTATTCCACTTGCTGTTGTTACCGCTGTTCCTTTTGCAGCATTTGGATCTTTTCTTTTGGTAGCTCTTTCGGGATTTGACAACGATATATATTTTCAAACTGGACTTTTGCTTTTAATCGGACTTTCTGCAAAAAATGCAATTTTGATTATTGAATTTGCTATGGAAGAACATCTTAAAAAAGGAAAAAGTGTTTTTGATGCTGCCATTAGTGCTGCAAAATTAAGATTTAGACCTATTGTTATGACTTCACTAGCCTTTACTTTTGGTGTTTTACCAATGATTTTTGCTCATGGGGCAGGAAGTGCTTCCCGTCATGCTTTAGGAACGGGGCTTATAGGTGGGATGATCGCTGCTTCTACTTTAGCGATTTTCTTTGTTCCATTATTTTTCTATCTTTTAGAAAATCTAAGTATTTGGATTAACAAGAAAAGAGGTAAAATCCGTGAATAAGATTATTTCAATAAGCATTATTACAAGTCTTGGATTATTGATTTCAGCCTGCTCTTTAAGCCCAAATTTAAATATTCCTGAAACAAATTATACCCTTGCTGATAGCAAACAAGAAAATAATAACGGTATTGATCAAAGATGGTGGGAAGAATTTCAAGATGAACATTTAAATAAACTTGTTGATTTAGCCCTTAGGAACAATTCTGATTTAAAAATTGCTTATATACATTTAAAACAAGCTAGCGCACAATTAGGGATCGATTTTAGCAATTTATTGCCAAAATTTGATGCAAGTGCAAATGCTCTAAGAAGTAAAACTTCGATAAATGCACCAACAAATAAAAGTGGTCAATTTAATTATGGCAATGACTTTAAAATGGGGTTAAATTTAAGCTATGAAATTGATCTTTGGGGCAAGTACCGAGATTCTTATAGAGCAAGTAAAGCTTCTTTTGAGGCAAGTAAATATGATTATGAAGCGGCAAGACTTTCCATTATTTCAAATACAGTTCAAACGTATTTTAATCTCGTAAATGCTTATGAAAATGAAAATGCTTTAAAGCAAGCTTATGAAGCAGCACAAGAAATTTATCGCATTAATAATGAAAAATTTTCAGCAGGAACTACTGGAGAGTATGAATTATCTCAAGCTAAAGCCAATCTTGAAAGTATTTCTTTACAATACAATCAAGCACGACTTAATAAAGAAAACTATCTTAAAGCTTTAAAAATATTAACCTCCAATGATTTAAATAATATACTTTATCAAAATCAAGACTACCAAACCTTTAATCTTAAAGAGTTTGATATTCCAACTGGAATCACTAGCGAAATTTTATTACAACGTCCTGATATCAGCTCTTCTTTAGAAAAACTCATGCAAAAAAATTATCTTATAGGCGTTGCTCGTTCAGCTTTTTTACCTAGTCTTTCCTTAACCGGACTTTTAGGTTTTGAAAGTAATGATTTAGATACTTTGGTAAAAAATGGCTCTAAAACGTGGAATATAGGTGGAAGTTTTTTAATGCCTATTTTCCACTGGGGTGAAATTAATGAAAATGTTAATTTAGCCAAATTAAATAAAGATGAAGCCTTTATAAACTATGAGAATACTTTAAAAACGGCCTTTGGGGAAATTCGGTACGCTTTAGTTTCTAGAAAAAACATACGCTTACAATACGATAATGCTTTATCTAGCGAACAAGCCTATAAAAGGATTTATGAAATTGCTAAAGAGCGTTATGATGTAGGAGAAATGTCTTTGCAAGATTATTTAGAAGCTCGAAAAAATTGGCTTAATTCTCAAATCAATTTCAACAATACAAAATACTCTTATGCTAACTCTATCGTAGATGTTATCAAAGCCTTTGGCGGTGGATTTGATCAACAAGATGAAAATTCTTGGGAAAATGCCCAAAAAGAAGAGTTTCAAAATTTAGAAAATTCTTTAAAATAAACGTTTGATTTAGAAATCTTTTTCTAAATCAGCGCTTGTGATTTTATAGGCCTTATAAATAGCTGGTAATATTTTTCTTATTGCATAATCATAATGATAAAATCGTTTATACATCTCTTGGGCATTTAAATCTTTTGCATTTTTAAAATCAAAAACTTCAGTATTTTTTAATTTTTCAATATTTTCATCAAAAAAAGAATAAAATTCTGATCTTTTTTTAAATAAGGCATTTAAATCCTTGACAATTTCTGATTTTTCCATAATATCACATCCTTTTAAAATAATTTCTATTGAAATATAAAAAATTTACCATTAATTTAGTAAAAATTTGATAAAGTTCTCTATCATACTTTAATTATTAGGTTTATTCGATGAATTTGTTTCAAAATTTAGCTTTAAAATATTCTCATATTATGATGGAAAAATCTTTAGAAAAAGGTTTTAATGTTGAGCTTTTAAAGGATCCAAAAGAAAAAATCCCAAAAAATGATAAAACTTATATGCTTTATGCTCATATACCTTTTTGTCATACTTTTTGTCCTTATTGCAGTTTTCATAAATATTATTATGATGAAGAATTAGCTAAAATTTATTTTGAAAATCTAAGAAAAGAAATACTCTTAATTAAAGAAAAGGGGTTTGATTTTACCTCTATGTATGTTGGTGGCGGCACAACTCTTATTCATGAAGAAGAACTACTAAAAACCTTGGAACTTTGTAAAAAAATTTTCAATATTAAAGAAATTTCTTGCGAAACGGATCCAAATCATATAAAACCTGAAAAACTTTCCATGTTTAAAGGCGTAATCGATAGGTTAAGTTGCGGAGTTCAGAGTTTCAATGACGATATTTTAAAAAAAGTTGCAAGATATAATAAATTTGGCTCTTCTCAAATGCTTCAAGAAAAAATTTCAAAAGCAATAAATATTTTACCTATTTTTAGTATAGATTTGATCTTTAATCTTCCAGGGCAAACAACAGAGCAACTTTTAAATGATTTAACTGTTGCTAAAAATTTAGCTCCTCAACAAATTACAACTTATCCCTTAATGAAATCAGGATTAACCAAAGATAATATAGCTAAAAGTTTAGGCGTAAGCACTGAAGATAATGAATTTAAATTTTATCAAATCATACGAGACTTTTTTAAAGATTATCAGCAAAATAATGGCTGGAGTTTCTCTTTGGAAAAAAACACATTCAATGATGAATATGTAAGTTCTCATCATGAATATTTAGGAGTAGGTAGTGGTGCTTTTAGTTTTTTAGATGGAGAACTTTTAATCAATGCTTTTGATTTAAACGATTATTCAAGACTTATAAAAGAAAAACAAAATGCAAATATTGCAAAAGCTAATTTTGATAAAAAAGAAATCATAAAATACGTCTTTTTAACTGAAATTTTTGCGGGAAAAATAGATATCAAACGCTTCAATAAAACTCTTAATTGCGATCTTGAAAAAGAGCTTTTTATTGAGCTTTTGGGTCTTAAAATGAGCGGAGCCATCAAAAAAGAAGATGATTTTTTAACTACAAGCAAATTTGGTCAATATCTTTTTGTTGTTTTAATGAAAGATTTTTACACTGGAATGGATCTTGTTCGTGCAGTTTTTAGAGATAGTAAGCGTATTAAAAATAAAAACTTTATCGACATTATGAAAGAAGATGTTAATCCGCTTGAACCCGCTAGTATGGAGATCAAGGCGAATTAAGATTAGAACGGGCGGACAACCATCATTAAAGCGATGATGATAAACATAATTGTGGGAAATTCATTATAAATTCTAAAGTATTTTCCGCTTTTTGTATAAATATCTTTAGATAAAGCTTTTAAACAAAAATAATTGTGTATATGAAAAAGGATTAAAAGCGTTACACAGGTAAGTTTTACATGCATATAAGCTGCCCCTTCCATTAAAATTTCTTTATGAGCATGCAACATTAAACTTCCGGTAATCAAAGTCGCAATCATTGCAGGATTTTGTATAGCAAAATAAAGTTTTCTCTCTTGAATTTTTACCACATCAGTAAAACCTTTATTTTCTTTATGTTCTACATGATATACAAAAAGTCTTGGCAAGTAAAAAAGTCCGGCCATCCAAGAAACAAAAGCTAGATAATGCACCCATTTAATCCAAAAATAATACTCATTAATCCATTCTGTCATTTTTACTCCTTCTTTTTATAAAAATTTCTTGTATAAAAATCAACGCAACACTAATATTTATCATAACATCTGCTACATTAAAAATAGCAAAATTAAACCATTTGTGCCAAAAAAACATATCTACAACTCCACCATGTACAAAACGATCCAAAAGATTTGAGCATCCAGAACCTAACATTATCCCAAAAGCTACGATATGTTCTTTTAAAAATTTTTTTTGCCAAAAAAGATACATGACAAGTATCAATATAAATACCAAATGAAAATATTTTAAATAATGATCTAAAAAACTAAGCATTGAAAATGCAATACCAGTGTTTAGAGCAAAGGTTAAATCAAAATATTCACTTTGCCACCTCATCCCCCCTAAAGTCAATTGCTTAACCCATTGATCTAGGATAAATGCTGCTATAAAACAAAGGATAAATTGTAATTTTTTACTCATTTAAAGCTTTCTTAAAAAAATTAATAACATTATTCATTTCTTTTTCCAAAACTTTACTATCTTTATTTTCTAGCAAAAGCCTAATCAAATTTTCAGTTCCAGAGTAACGAAATAAATAATTAATATTTTTATTTTCCAAATCTTTTTTTAGTTCTTTTAAACCTTTAATTTTTTCTAAGTCTTTTTTTTCAGAAATTTTCAAATTTGTTAAAAGTTGCGGATAAGGCTTAATTTGACTTAAAATCGCACTCGCACTTTTTTTCCTTGAAAGCATTAATGCACTAAATTGCAAGGCTGCTATAAGCCCATCTCCTGTTTTAGCATAATCACTAAAAATAATATGCCCACTTTGTTCTCCACCAAAATTTCCACCGATGGCTTTTAGTTTTTCGAGTACATATTTATCTCCAACATTGCAAGTTTCAAGTGAAATTTCATGCTTATTTAAAAATTCTTTCAACGCCCCATTACTCATAATAGTTGCAACAACGCTTGATTTTAACTTGCCTTGCTCTTTTAAATAAAGAGCTAAAACACCTAATAAGCTATCACCATGTGCCACTTCGCCTTTTTCATTCACTACCACCAAACGATCAGCATCTCCATCGAAAGCAAAACCAACATCTGCACGAAATTTTATCACTTCAGATGCTAAATTCGACGGGTGCAAAGCTCCACAATTTTCATTAATATTAAGCCCATTTGGTTGATCATTGATCACAATAACTTCTGCCCCAAGCTCTCTAAATACAGTTGGTGCTACCTTATAAGAAGCTCCATGTGCCACATCTAAAACAACACGTAATGATTTTAAAGTCAAATCTTTAGGAAAAGAATTTTTAATTGAAACAATATAACGTCCTATAACATCATCAATTCTTTTAGCTTGTCCTATTTGATCCATACTCACTTTAGAATCTTGTATAAGTTTGTCATTAAAATAAATTTCTTCTATTTTTCTTTCAACATCTTCATTAAGCTTATTTCCATGTGCGTCAAAAAATTTAATACCATTATCATAATAAGGATTATGAGAAGCCGAGATCATTATACCTGCATCGCAACGCATATCTTCTGTTAAAAAAGCAATAGCAGGAGTTGGCATAGGTCCTATTTCAATGACATTATATCCTATAGAAGTCAAACCTGATACAATAGCATTTTCTATCATATAACCACTTCGCCTAGTATCCTTACCTACTAAAATATTATTTGTAATACTTTTATCTTTAAAATAAATTCCAGCAGCCATAGCCAAACGCATCGCTAAGAAACTATCTAGGAATTCTCCAGCTTTTGCTCTTACGCCATCCGTTCCAAAAAGTTTCATTTATATCCTTTTTTGATAGTATTACTTTAAATTATAACAAAAAATAAAGTCTGAAAAACTAATAGACTTAAAAAAGTCTATTAGTTTAATTAGAATTGAGGTAGTGGTGTTTTTTCTGTGGAAACTGGAAGCTGAGGATAAATTATTTTAGGTTTAACACCTGTTAAAGATTTTAAAAATGTCTCTATACTTTTTGCATCTTTATTAGAAATGTTAATTCCAAGTTGCACACTTCCCATCTCTTTAATAGCATCGGTTAATTTCCAAATCGCCCCATTGTGAAAATAAGGTGCTGTTTCAGCTACATTTCTTAAAGTTGGTGTTTTAACCATTCCATTTGCATCTCCTTTAAAATCACCCAAATTAGAAAATTTATATTTTCCAGCTACTTCGAAAGGTTGCATATTTCCGCCCAAATTAACTCCGTTATGACAAGCCACACATCCTTTGTCTATAAAAAGTCTTAAACCTTTTTTCTCATCATTACTTAAGGCTTTTTCATCGCCATTTAAAAAAGCATCAAAGCGAGATGGAGTGATCAAAGTTCTTTCAAAATTTGCAATCGCATCGGCTATATTGTCAAAACTAACACCACTTTTGCCATAAATTTGTTTAAATTCTTTCACATATTCAGGTAAAGATGAAATTTTTTCAACAGCTAATTTTGCAGGAGTAGCCATTTCTGGTTCTGATTGTATAGGGCCTTTGGCTTGATCTGCTAAATTTTTCGCACGACCATCCCAAAACTGCACATTATTTAAAAATGCATTATAAACGGTTGGAGAATTTAAATGATGAGGATTTTCTTTCCATTTATTTCCTATAGCAGTTGAAACTCCATCTGCACCACCTAAACCTAAATTATGACAAGTATTGCATGAAATAATACCACTTTTTGAGAGTCTAGGATCAAAATAAAGTTTTTTACCAAGTTCAACTTTTCTAAGATCAAATTGACTTACTTTCACCCCATTTGATTTTAAAATTTCCTCAACGCCTTTTTGATCTTTTGGCAAAGGCTTTAAACCAGAATTTTTAGCCTCATCAATTAAATTCATTGCACTTAGGCTTGAAGCAACAAATATTGCTGCAAACAACAAAAATCTCATCTTTTACTCCTTTATATAGAATTAAAAATTTTAAATTTATTAATCTATATTAATAAATTATGAATAAATACTATTCTTTTAACGCTTAAATAAGAATAAAAAATATGTATTAATATTTTTTATTCTTAGCTAGACTTATTTATTTTTTTTATCTATAATATTCCTTTACAAACAACCTAAAAATAATATTATGAGGTTTATAACAGTGGAAAATTTAATTATTTACGCTATGGCTTATTGCTTAGGTGCAATTCCTTTTGGCTTAATTTTGACAAAAAAATTTGCAAATATAAATATCAAAAATCAAGGATCAAAAAATATAGGAGCAACTAATGTTTTAAGGGTTGTAAAAGAATATAATCCCACTTTAGCTAAAAAACTTGCCATTGCAACAGTGATTTTAGACTTTGCAAAAGCTGCATTACCTTTACTTGTGTTAAAATTTTTAAATTATGATTTAAATGTACTTTGGAGCGTTGCTGTATTAGCTGTATTTGGACATTGTTATTCTATTTATTTATTATTTGAAGGCGGAAAAGGTGTTGCAACAGGCGCTGGAGCTATGATTGTACTTTTACCTTTAGAGGTTGTAACAGCTTTTGTTGTTTGGTTTATTGTGGGTAAAATTTTTAAAATTTCTTCCTTGGCATCTTTATTGGCCTTAGCAACCTTTATTGGAAGTTCTTTTATTTTTAATTACAATATGGAAGTTATTAATACTCACGCACCTGTATTTATCATAGCTTTTCTTATTTTTTATAAGCATATTCCAAATATTTATAGATTAATTTTCAAAAAAGAATGCAAAGTCATATAAGCATAAAAATACATTTTAAATGTATTATCGGAATTTTAAACTTTGAACGCAAAAAAAAGCAAAAAATTTGTGTTAAATTAAAAGCTAAGGCAAATGATTTTTTAGACTATGCAAAGGTTTCAAAAAAAATCAAAAAAATATACAAAAAAGAAAAATTTTTTACCTTAGAGGAATCTTTGGATTTTACAAGTGAAAAACTTCATTATAAATTTCCTCAAATCACTTATTTAAAAATAGCAACTTTTAAACCTAAAATAATAAAAAATGGCAAAGTTGGAGTAAAATTAAAAAAAAGATATTAATTTTTTTTTAAAGATATCTAAACATTTACTTAAACTATGTTATAATTTTTAAAATTTTCTTATTACGAAGGATAAAACAATGAGAATTTTAGTTATAGAGGATGAAATTAGCCTTAATAAGTCTATTATAGATAATCTCAATGAATTTGGCTATCAAACAGATTCATCGGAAAATTTTAAAGATGGGGAATATTATATTGGAATAAGACATTATGATTTGGTATTAGCAAGCTGGAACCTATCTGATGGTGATGGCACAGAACTTATCAATATCATAAAACAAAAATCCCCTAGAACTTCAATAGTTATCATGTCTTCAAAAACTGATAAAGAAACAGAAATAAAAGCTCTTAAAGCAGGAGCTGATGATTTTATAAAAAAACCTTTAGATTTTGATATTTTACTAGCAAGAATTGAAGCAAGATTAAGACTTGGTGGAACAAATGTGATTAAAATTGAAGATCTTATCATTGATCCAGATGAAGAAAAAATCACTTATAAGGATCAAGATATAGAACTCAAAGGGAAACCTTTTGAGGTTTTAACTCATTTAGCTAGACATTCAGATCAAATTGTATCTAAAGAACAACTTTTAGATGCTATTTGGGAAGAACCTGAACTTGTAACCCCAAATGTTATTGAAGTGGCTATCAATCAAATTCGCCAAAAAATGGACAAACCTTTAAATATTTCTACTATTGAAACAGTTCGCAGAAGAGGATATCGTTTCTGCTTTCCTAAAAAATCTTGAAAAAAATTTTACACCATTTCTTGGTGTAAAATTTATCTTTTTTATTTAATTTTATATTATATTTAAGTTTGATTATTGTATAAACTAGACAAATATTATTTAGTTTATGAAAGGTTATAATGGCTCTTTTAATAACAAAAGATTGCGTATGTTGCGACGCTTGCAGAGAAGAATGTCCTGATGAGGCTATTTATGAACATAGTCCAATTTATGTTATTGACGCTGATCTTTGCTCTGAATGTGTGAATGATTTTTCAGAACCTGCTTGCATAGTGGCCTGCCCTTATGAATGTATTATTCCAGATCCTGATAACATAGAAAGTATAGAAGAGTTAAAATTAAAAAATCGCAATAGAGATCTATAATGGCCAAAAAAACCGCTGTTGTTGATTTAGGATCAAATTCTATTAGAATGGTGATTTTTGAAAAAACTTCAAGATATGGTTTTTATACAACTTGTGAATACAAACGTAAAGTAAGATTAGGTGAAAATTCTTACAATAATGGTAAAATTCTTCAAGAAGAAGCTATGCAAAAAGCTGAAAATGCTTTAAGATTTTTCAAGCAATGCTCTTTAAAACACAAATGTAAAAAAATTTTCATCATAGGAACTTCAGCTTTAAGAGATGCCCCCAACTCTAAAGAATTTATAAAAAGAATCAAAACCAAGCTTAATTTAAATATACGATGTATTGATGGGAAAGAAGAAAGTTATCTAGGTGGTTTAGCCGCTTTAAATCTTTTAAGCCCTTTTAAAGATGCCACTACTCTTGATATAGGTGGAGGATCAAGTGAGCTTTGTTTGATTAAAAACAATAAAATAGTTTCTTGTATTTCTTTAGACATAGGAACAGTTAGATTGAAAGAATTGTTTTTTGACAAAGGAAAAACCAAATCTTTAGATCAGTTTATCGATCCTATTTTAAAACAAATTCCTAAAGAATTTTGTAATCACAATCTTATAGCCATAGGTGGAAGCTTAAGAGCTATTTCAAATTCTATTATGCAAAAAAATTCTTATCCTTTGAAAAATTTACACGATTTTCGTTATGATTTAGAAGAAGAAAGAGAGCATATTGAAAAAATTCTTGAAGCTAAAGTTGATTCTTTGGCAAATTTTGGCATCAAAAAAGACCGTTTTGATACTATTAAAAAAGGAATTTTTATATTTTTAAAAATTGCCCAAAAACTCAATACGAAACATATTATAACAAGTGGAGTGGGAATTAGAGAAGGAATATATTTAAAAGATTTATTACGCCCAAACAATCGTTTTCCTGTAAATTTCAACCCTAGTTTAAAATCCTTGCAAGATAGATTTCTACAAGAAGATAAAAATAATCATACAGCCAAATTTGCAATGCAATTATTCAATGCTTTAAAAAACATTCACAAAATTCATGATCATTATAAACAAAGCTTGTTAGCTGCAGCCAAACTATGTCATATAGGAGAGTATTTGAATTTTTATTTTTCAAATGAACACTCTGCGCATTTTATTTTAGGTGGATTAAATTATGGTTTTTCACACAAAGAAAAAGTTTTAATCGCAAATATTATTAAGCTAAATGGAAAAAAAATCAACCCATATAATCTAGAGCCTCATAAACAACTTTTGCCTAATTTTCATATTCTTTCTTGGTTAAATTTCATACTCAATTTAGCAAAAACTCTAAACAATACCAATGAAAGCAAAATCAATTTTACCGTTTTAGATAATACGCTTTATATTTTTAATGAATTTAAAGAACTAAATTTACCAAAAGAAGAATTGAAAAAAATTGCAAAACCTGCATCAATAGCTTTAAGCTTTAATCAAAAGCCTTAGAGCTATTTTTTCTGACGTTGTTCTATAAGATTTTGTATGCGTTTTTTATTTTCCTCAAAAAAAGAATCAAAATTCTTTTCTTTTTTTTCTAAATCAATTTGCCCCTGCTCTGCTTCTGCACTCTCTAAAACAATATTAGAATTACCTATTATCATAATATATCTTTTATGGGCATATTCAAAAACGACTAATTGATTGTTTTTATCTAAAAATCTTTGAAAAATCATACGAAAATCTCTTGAAATACCGCTTTTTTTTGAAATCAAAGAATTTTTAAGCCACCAAAGTATTATAAGTAAAATTATTAAAATCACCATAACTAAAATATAGTTTGTATAATCATATTTAACCAAATTTGCATCCTTAAATTCAAATGAAGTTTCTTTTTCTTGATTTGATTTCAAAATAGAATCTTGACTCAAATTTTCTTGTTTATTTTGCTGTGTAACTCGAATTCTTACTCCGAATTTATCATTAATAGAACTCACATTAAGTGAAATATTTTGTTTGTTTTTTAACATGATATAAGTATCATTATTTTTCGAGCTAATACTAACTCTATCAACGAGTTTAGAATTTAAATTTTTTAACTCGTCTTTAGAATACGTTAATTTGCTAAAAGTTAAAAGAATAAAATTCTTATCTTTTGTTTGAGAAATTTTTCCATTATAAGCATTATCAAAAGAAAGCATCAAATCTACCCGATCATTTCTATCATAAATATTATAATCGACTAATTTAACCGCAAACAAAGGCAAAGTCAAAAAACACAATAAAAAAAATTTCATTTATATTTCTTTTTTAAAATATTGAAGCACAGTTTTAGAATCTAAAATTTCATTAATCCTTATCGCTAAATTTTTCTCATAAACCATAACTTCACCCTTGCCAAAAATACGTTTATTGATATAAAGTTCCACGCTTTCACCAGCAGGTTTTTCAAGATCAATCACTGAACCTACTTCCAATCTTAAAAGATCTGCCACACTCATATTTGTTGTACCAAGCTCACTGACAAAATCTACACTGATATCTAAAATATCTTCATAAGATTGTAAAAGTCCGTGAGTTTCAAATTCTATCTCATTGCTCATTATTGACAATATCCTATTCTAAAACAATAATCTTTAAAACCATAAGTTAATGACTGGTCTAAAATAATATTTGGATTATGTATTCTTCCTAAATATTCTGGTATGCCGAGTTTATACTCATCATCACCACCTTTAGCATCATTGAGTAATTTTTTCGCATATCCTACAATCTGATTAGCACATTCTTTAACAAGATCACACCTATCATCTTCTTGAAAATCTTCCTCTCCAATGAAAATGGTTGAAACTAAATGTAAAAATTCTGTCGAAAAAAATAAATAAAAATTATATTCTCTACCGCTTTTTTCTACCACAGAAATGCTAGAGCCATAAAATTCACCTTTTAATTCTTCAACGGGTTCCATATGAACCTGTAAAATGTGCTCAAAAAAATGTATTATGGAATATTCAAGAGTTTTTAACATAATCTATTAACCGCCTTTAATTAAAACCCTATAATTATTATAAAATATAATAAAATAAATTTGCTTATAAACTATTTATATCGAATAAATAATGCGAAAATTATAAATGCCAAAATACCTTTTAATATTAAACATAAGATAATACTTAGCTTAATAAGATAAAATATTTAACTTAAAAATAACAATTACTAGGAAAAATTATGGATTTTTCAGATCTACCTTATTTATTAATAGGCATATTTTCAGGTATAACTTCAGGTCTTTTTGGTATAGGTGGAGGTATGGTTATCGTTCCTGCGATGCTCGTTTTAAACGAGAGTTCCCATCATGCGATTGGAATTTCAATCTTACAAATGATTTTTGCTGCAATTTTTGGATCTTATATTAATTACAGAAAGAAAAATTTAAATATTAAAGATGGTATCGTTATAGGACTTGGCGGACTTTTAGGCGCAAGCTTTAGCGGATTGCTTTTAAAATTTTTAAATGATATTAGCCTAACAACAATCTTTTTATGCGTCAGCTGTGTTTTTTTTATAAAATATGCTTTTGGCTTTAAAGAAAATGCCGTTAAAAGTGAAAGAAGTGCTTTGCAAAAAAATATTATTTTATTTATAGCTGGCTCTTTTACTGGAATTTTTGCGATTTCTTTGGGTATAGGCGGAGGACTTTTGATCGCTCCAATTCTGGCTTATTTTTTAGGATATGATAGCAAAAAAGTAGTTTCTTTATCTTTATTTTTTGTTATTTTTGCTTCTATTTCTGGGATTTTGTCTTTATCAACTTCAGGAGTTATTGATCATGTAGTAATTCATAAAGGTATTATTGTAGGCATTGCCTCTATGATAGGAGTTTTCATTGGTATAAAAATCATTGAAAAAATGCAAATTTCTTCTCATAGAAAAATTTTACTTTGCATTTATGCCTTATCCATACTTGGGACAACTCATTCTTTACTTAAAAAACTTGCAATCATAAGCTTTTAGTAAAATTGTGTTAAAATTTTAATTTATTTAATATAAATTTTTAGGAAAAATGATGAATGATAAAATTAAAATTATCGGTGCTAAAGAGAATAATTTAAAAAATATTGATCTTGAAATTCCAAAAAATAAACTTATAGTTTTTACAGGGCTTAGCGGTAGTGGAAAATCAACACTTGCTTTTGGGACACTCTATGCTGAAGGACAACGCCGCTACATAGAAAGTTTAAGTGCTTATGCAAGGCAATTTTTAGATAAAGTAGGCAAACCCGATGTAGATAAAATAGAAGGCTTAACTCCAGCCATTGCCATCGATCAAAAAACTACATCTAAAAATCCTCGTTCTACTGTCGGGACTATCACTGAAATTTATGATTATCTAAGACTTTTATACGCAAGGATAGGCATTCAACATTGCCATCAATGCGGTCAAGAAATTTCATCCATGAGTGCTAATGATATAGTCAATGAAATTTTAAAATTTCCTAAAGGAGCAAAGATTATTATTTATGCACCTTTAATAAGAGAAAAAAAGGGCACTTATACTGATTTGCTTGAAAATTTACGCAATAAAGGCTACGTTAGAGCACAAATTGATGGAGTTTTAGTTAGACTTGATGAAGAAATAGAACTCGCAAAAACAAAAAAACACACGATAAAATTAGTCATTGATCGCCTTGAAATTAGTGAAGATTTACTTTCAAGACTTGCAAGCGATATTGAAAAAGGTTTGGAAGAAAGTTTTGGAGAGATTGAAATCGAAGTTTTAAATCACGAAGAAGTAGGCATCAATAAACACTATCACTATAGTGAGCATTCAGCTTGTTTTAATTGTAAAATTTCTTTTGTTCCTCTGGAGCCTTTAAGCTTTTCATTTAATTCTCCAAAAGGTGCTTGTCAATCTTGCGATGGCCTAGGCATTCGTTATACCTTGGATATGAAAAAAATCATCGATGAAAGTTTAAGCATAGAAAATGGTGCTGTAAAAATCATGTATGGCTTTAACAAAAGTTATTATTATAAATTTTTAATCGCTTTTTGCGAACAAAATGAAATTTCTATCAAAAAACCTTTTTTAGAGCTTAGTGAAGAAGAAAAACGTCTTGTATTATACGGCAATGCAAAAACTATAGAGTTTTTTTGGAAAAGAAATCGCTTAAAAAGAACTTTTGAAGGCGTTGTTAAAATGGCTTATGAAATGCTAAAAGATGAAAAAGACTTGGGTGAATATATGAGTGAAAAAATCTGCAAAGATTGTCAAGGACACCGTTTAAAACCTGAAAGTTTAGCTGTGCGTGTTGCCAAAAAAGATTTGGGTGAAATTTTAGATATGAGCATAGAGGATAGCACGACTTTTTTTTCCAATGAAAAAAAATTCTCCTATTTAAGCAAACAGCAAAAGCTTATTGCTAAACCTATTTTAAAAGAAATCAATGAAAGACTTTTCTTTTTATATGATGTAGGTCTTGGTTATCTTTCTTTGGGGCGCGATGCAAGAACTATTAGCGGAGGGGAGGCACAAAGAATTCGCATTGCTTCTCAAATTGGAAGTGGATTAAGCGGGGTTATGTATGTCTTAGATGAACCTAGCATTGGACTTCATGAAAGAGATACAGCAAAACTCATTAAAACTTTAAGAAATTTGCAACAAAAAGGCAATACCTTAATCGTTGTAGAACATGATAAAATGACTATAGAAGAAGCAGATTTTATAGTCGATATTGGTCCAAAGGCAGGAAAATTTGGAGGAGAAGTTGTATTTTGTGGAACTTATAAAGAGCTTTTGAAAAGCAAAAGTGAAACTGCGCTTTATATGAATGGCAAAAAACAAATTTCACAACTTCACAATAGAAAACAAGAAGAATGGCTAGAGCTTAAAAATGTTAATATTAACAATATCAAAAATCTAAACGTTAAATTTCCTTTGCAAAATTTAGTTGCCATTACCGGCGTTTCAGGATCAGGAAAAAGTTCTCTTATACTTCAAACCCTTTTACCTTTTGCTCAAGAAGAATTAAATCGTGCCAAAAAAGTTAAAAAACTTGGTGGTGTAGAAATTGAAGGACTTGATAAATTAGATAAGGTTATTTATCTTGATCAAAGTCCTATAGGAAGAACTCCACGTTCCAATCCTGCTACCTATACTGGTGCTATGGATGAAATAAGAAATCTTTTTGCAGCTACTAAAGAAGCAAAAATGCGAGGCTATAAAACGGGACGTTTCTCTTTTAATGTCAAAGGGGGACGTTGTGAAAAATGTAGCGGCGATGGAGAAATTAAAATAGAAATGCATTTCTTACCTGATGTTATGGTGGTTTGCGATACTTGCCATGGCAAACGTTATAATGATGCTACTTTAGAAATCAAATATAAAGGCAAAAATATAAGCGAAGTATTAAATATGAGCGTTTTAGAGGCAAATGAATTTTTTACTTCAGTGCCAAAAATTCGCCAAAAATTAGAAACTTTGGTTAAAGTGGGACTTGATTATCTTACTTTAGGACAAAATGCTACAACTTTAAGTGGTGGAGAAGCTCAAAGAATTAAACTAGCCAAAGAATTAAGTAGAAGTGATACTGGAAAAACACTTTATATCCTTGATGAGCCTACTACTGGACTTCATTTTGAGGATGTTAATAAACTTATTTCTGTATTGCAACATTTAGTTGATCTTAAAAATTCTGTTTTTGTTATAGAACATAATTTAGATGTCATTAAAAATGCTGATTATATTATCGATATGGGTCCAGAAGGCGGGATAAAAGGCGGAAAAATAATCAGTACAGGAAGTGTAGAAAAAGTAGCTAAAGATCATAAAAAAACAGGGTCTTATACCGGATATTATCTAGATTTAGAACTTAAAAATATAAAAAATTAAAAATGACACAAGTGCAAAAAATAGTATTTTTTAAATTACTGATTATCTTGCCATTAAAATTTAACAACAAATTAAAACCTATAAAGGATTTTTATAGGTTTTAATAATATCTTTATGATTATTTGTACGATCTAAAATATAAATGATATCATTTTTTATGGCCATAGATTTTGGATTTTCAAGCCCATTTATTGTATATGCATCTATAATTTTAGCATTCTTATAATCAATCACAAGCATAGTGCTATAACGCAAACTTAAAGCTAACATTTTATCTCCAACTATATCGGTTGCAACAATATAATAATCATTAATATTTCTATCTTTTTTAAGCTTTAAATTTTTATCCACACTTAAAACAGATTCTCCGCTTAAAAGATAATCTTTTGTACTTGCATAAGATAATATAAGTTTAGGACTAAATTGATTTGGAACCGTAATAAGATATAAAAAATTACCATCACTGGTATAAGAATGAACATAATTTTGCTTAGATCTTATGGTTAAAATATATTTTCTTGAAGGCTCATACCACCCTTCCTTATGAGAAAAAAATGCTGGCATAATAGATCCACTAGTTTGTTTAAATGCTTGCCATTCAAGCATAGGATCAATTTTCACTTCTTTAGAAACTTTTTGAGTTCCACTAAAAGTTTTATTAAAAGCCCCTATAATCAATTTATCGCCAACAAAAGTAGCGCCAACTATATACTTCATATCATTACCATTGGTTTTATCAAATAAAACAAAGCCATTTGATCTGTTAAAATCTTTAGTATAAACCACAGCCATTTCATTGGTTATTAAAGCAAACTCGTCACTATTTTTATTATAAGCTATAGCATTAATTGATTTAAATTGATTTAATTCTGGAATAGTAATTTCATAACTGTGATTAAGAGATACAATGCTCTTATTGATTTCAAAGGCACCTTTAGAGCTATCTCTTTCAAAAGTTAAATTTTTTGGTTCATTTAAATCTTTGATAAATACACTTTCTGGAACATTTTTACCTAAAAGATTAAATTTAGCTAATCTACTCCAAACTTCAGTTGTCCAAGTTTTTGTCATAATCGACATATCAAAAGTCAAACGATCAGGATTAGATTTTCCAGTAAATGGAGGAATTCCATTAACAATTAAGGCTTGAAAAGCATTTGAGCAAACCACTATAAAAGAAAGCGTAAATACAATTTTTGAATATAAACTTAAAGGCTTTGGTTCCATTTTTTCACTCACTAAATCTCGCATCATGGAACTTTTTTTACGTATAAAAAGAAGAGCTAAACTCATTACTACTACAACACACCAATAAACTACAACAGCCCAAATATAAGTATGAGCTCCTACAAGCTTATCTCCAAGTCCTATACCTATATCTCTTTGCCACCAACTAGCAGTATGACGAATTCCCATATAAATTCCATAAGATGCAAATAAAAAAACACAAACAATATATTTTACCTGTGGTCCATAACGTAAAATAAACATTCCTAAAACACCTATAATCACCATTCCTATGCGTTCAAACCAACAAAGAGTGCAAGGTGATTCATTGTGAAAATATCCTAAATATATGTTAGCAAATCCAACAGGCACAGCGAGTATAAGCAATACCGCAGTTGTCATAAACAGATAAAAATACTGATCATTTTTATTTAAATAAGCATTCATTGTTTCACTCCTTACCAATTACCACTTGGAATAACAGAATCAAAACTAGCTATTAAATACATAAAATAATTTAAACATGCACCTATAAGAAAAATTCCAAAAATCAATCTTTCTCTTTCTGGCTTTATCAATATAAGCAATATAGAAATTGCTAATAAAACAAGTATAGTAAATTCCATAAACTGACTCCTTGATTTTGAAGATTATAAATTATATAAAAATAAAAATTAAATAAAAATTATAATTTTTTAATATAAAATTAATATTTTATAAAAATATAGACATTTTAAACAATTTAAAATATAATATTATTTTATTTGGCGGATTAAAATGTTTGATTTTTTATATAGTGATATAAGCTATTTAGGGCTTTTTTTAGTATGCTTTCTCTCAAGCACTCTTTTGCCTTTAGCAAGCGAAGCTTTTGTTTTAGGTTTTATAAAACTCAATTTCAACCCAACACTTGTGCTGATAATAGCTACCTTAGGCAATACTTTAGGAAGTTTAAGCACCTATGGCTTAGCTTTTTTGGGTAAAAAAAATATTTTGGAAAAATATTTTAAAAAATCTTTAAAAAAACTTGAAAAATGGAATACAAATTTTTTTAAATTTGGTGCCTTTTTTGCTTTTTTTACTTTTTTACCTTTGGTTGGTGATATTTTTGCACTTGGACTAGGTTTTGCTAAATATCCTTTCTTAAAAAGTACCTTTTTTATTTTGCTTGGAAAATTTAGCCGTTATTTTTTTATCATTTTTTTATCAAGTTATTTTTAAAATCATAAGTTTTTAATATAAAAATTGACATAATATAAAAAATTTTAATCCAAAAATTAAGAGAAAGATTTTGAAAACTTTAACAATTATAGATACTTTTGGCTTTTTTTTCAGACTTTTTTATGCTTTAAAAGGTTTTAAAAATTCCCAAGGACAAGCTAGTGGAATGATTAGTGGCTTTGCTAATTTCATTTATAGTTTAAAAAATGAATATCAAAGCGATTATATTATCTTTGCGCTAGATTCTAAAGGAAAAACTTTTAGAAGTGATATCGATCCAAATTATAAACAAAATAGAACTCCTCCGCCTCCTGAATTATTAGAACAAATTCCAATCTGTATTGACATGATAGAAAAAATGGGGTTTATGAATATTTCTTGCGAAGGATATGAAGCTGATGATATCATCGCTTCTGTAGTGAAAACTTTTAAAAATGAAGATGTTTTTATCCGTATTATCACTCAAGATAAGGATCTTTATCAACTTATAAAAAATGAAAAAACAAGCATTTATAGTCCTATTTCAAAAAATGAATACAACGAAGAAGCTTGTTTGGAAAAATATGGTGTTAAACCTTGTCAAATTAGAGATTTTTTAGCACTTTGTGGCGATACTTCAGATAATATTCCAGGAGTTAAAGGTATAGGAGCTAAAGGAGCTAAAAAACTACTTGATGAATTTGAAAATATTGAAAATATATATGAAAATCTAACATTAATCCGCAATGAAAGAACTCGTTCTTTGCTTTTAGAAGGAAAAGAGAATGCTTTTTTGAGTAAAAAACTCACTTCCTTATATGAAGATTTAAAATTTGAAAATTTACTCGAAAAAGCTGTATTTCCTAAAGGTGAGCCTCTTTTAAATGTGCTTGAAATTCTAAAGCATTATGAGCTTAATTCCTTGCTAAAAAAATTACATAACAATTCCGAAAGCTACGATAAAAAATTAGATTTTAAAGCTAATTTAATTTTAGATGAAGATAAACTTTTTGAAATTTTAAATTCCCTTGATCAAGAAAGCATTGTTGCCTTTGATACAGAAACTACAGGACTTGATACTAAAGAAGCTAAAATTGTAGGATTTAGCTTTTGCATTAGCGAAAATGAAGCTTTTTATGTGCCTTTAACACATAGCTATTTAGGAGTAAAAGAACAAATTTCACTTTCAAGTGCCAAAAAAGCAATAGAACTAATTTTTAAACATTTCATAATAGGACACAATCTAAAATACGATTTTCAAATCATTCAAAACAATTTTGCTTTAAATCCCCCAAAAAATTACGCAGATACTATGATTTTAGCTTGGCTTTTTAATCCATCTTTAAAAGTTAATATGGATGATTTAGCCCTTAGACTTTTTAATCATGAAACCTTACATTTTGAAAATCTCGTAAAAAAAGGTGAAAATTTTGCAAATGTAGAACTTGAAAAAGCTTGTCAATACGCAGCTGAAGATGCTTACATTACCTTAAAATTTTATCTTTATTTTTTAAAAAATCTTGATTCTAATTTATTAGAAATTGCTAAAAATCATGAATTTAATTTTATAAAAATCATTATGATGATGGAAGAAAATGGAATTAAACTTGATACACAAGCACTTGAAAGTTTAATGAAAAAATTTGAAGGTGAAATCAAAAATTTAAGCGAAGAGATTTACACACTATGTCAAGATAAATTCAATCTTAATTCACCAAAACAAGTGGGTGATATACTCTTTGAAAAATTAAAACTTCCTAGCGGCAAAAAAACTAAAACAGGTTATTCTACAGATGAAAAAGTTTTAAATGAAATCATTGATCAACATCCAGTTGTAGCTAAAATTCTAGATTATAGAGAGCTTGCAAAGCTTTATTCTACCTATTGCGAACCTTTAATAAAACTAGCTTTAAAAGATAAAAATTCACGTATTTATTCAAGTTTTTTACAAACTGGAACCGCCACAGGGCGTCTTTCTTCAAAAGATCCAAATTTGCAAAATATCCCAGCTCATGGACAATATGCCAAAGATTATAAATCATGTTTTATTTCACAGGATGGTTTTAGTTTTATTAGTCTTGATTATTCTCAAATAGAGCTTAGAATGCTCGCGCATTTTAGCGAAGATGAAAAACTCTTAAATGCTTTTGAAAATAATGAAGACATTCATGCTAAAACAGCTTTAATGATTTTTGGTGAAAACAACTATCAAACAAGAAGTGTAGCAAAAAGCATTAATTTTGGCCTTATTTATGGAATGGGCTATAAAACTTTAAGCAAAAATTTAAAAATTGAAACCAATCTTGCAAAATCTTATATAGAAAAATATTTTGAAAATTTCACTAGTATTAAAAATTATTTTGAAAAAGTCAAAAAAGAAGCAAAACAAAATGGTTTTATTTCAACCTTGCTAGGGCGCAAACGTTATTTTGATTTTGAAAATGCAAAACCTATGCAACTGGCTATGTATGAAAGAGAAAGTATTAATTCCATCCTACAAGGATCGGCTGCAGATATCATAAAATTAGCCATGATAGAAATTTCAAAAGATTTAGATGAAAATAAAAAACTCATTTTGCAAATTCATGATGAATTGATTTTTGAAGTTAGAGATGATTTATGTGTAAATTTTGTTAAAAAAGCTAGTGATATTATGGAAAATATAGTAAAATTAAAAGTAAAATTGCAAACAAGTTCTAGCATCGCCAAAAAATGGGGCGATTTAAGCAAATAAGGAGAAATAATGGATCTTTCAACCATACTAGGGATGGTTCTTGCGGTAACTAGTATTTCTGTAGGGGATATATTAGAAGGGGGAAATCCTTTACATGTTATTCACCTTTCTTCTTTTCTTATCGTTATGCCAACTGCCGCTTTTTGTGCAATGACCTCAACTCATAAAAAGATTGTTAAGGCAGCTTATAAAGAATTAAAAATTGTTTTCAAGGGTTCAGGAGTTAATTTACCAGAAAGAATAGCTCAATTGATTGAATTTGCAGTTATAGCACGTAGAGATGGACTTTTAGCTCTTGAATCAAGAACTAATGAAATTGAAAATGAATTTTTAAAAAATGCCATGATGATGCTTGTTGATGGTAAAAGTTTTGAAGAAATTCATGAAAGTATGGAAATTCAAACCGAACAATTAGAGGAGCATTATAAAGAATGTGCCGAATATTGGATAGTCTTTGGAGAAACTTGTCCGACTATGGGACTAGTTGGAGCGGTTTTCGGTTTGATTTTAGCCCTTAAACTTTTGGATAACCCTCAAGCAATGGCGGCAGGTATTTCAGGTGCATTTACAGCTACGGTTACGGGAATCTTTGGAGCATACGCTTTATATACTCCATGGGGTAGAAAATTAAAAGCCAATGGTATGGAGTTTGTTAAAGAACAAATTGTAATTACAGAAGCCGTCAAAGGAATAGCAGAAGGAGCAAACCCTAGAGATTTAGAAGCTAAACTCTTTAATTTCTTAAGCCATGATGATGTAAGAATTTCACAATTTGATAAAGGTTAAAAATGGCTAAAAAAGTAAAATGTCCAGAGTGCCCAGCTGGTGAAAAATGGGCTGTTCCTTATGCAGACTTTTTATCTTTACTTTTGGCACTTTTTATTGCTCTTTGGGCTATTTCAAAGTCTAATCCAGCTAAAGTAGAAGCTTTAAAAACCGAATTTGTTAAAATTTTTGATTATACCGCGACTCAAACAGTGCAACAACAAAATCAAGATACCCATAAATTTAAAGGTTCTCAAGAAGAAAAAGATGATGAATTAAATAAATTAAAAAAAATGACTCTTAATCAGCAAGAAATCATTAAAAAACTTCAAGCTGCACTTGATCAATCAGACAATCAAGAAATACTCAATCTTCCTTCTAAAGTTGAATTTGAAAAAAACAGCTCTGAAATAGAATCTGCTGATATTCAAGATTATCTAAAACGCATAGCTCAACTCATTTCATATCTACCGCCTCAAGTAAAAATTGAAATTAGAGGTTATACGGATAACAGTGAATCTTCTCTTAGAAGTTATGAGTTAGGATACGCAAGAGCTCAAAGCGTTTTAAAATACCTTATGAAAGGTGGAATTAATACTAAAAATATCACTCTAAAAAGCTATGGACTCAATGATCCTCTAAATGGAAATCCTCAAGCTTTAGAAAACAATCGGGCAGAAATTTATTTTAAAGTTGATACACAAGATAAAGACGCTAAACAATCTGTATTAGATCTTATAGAAAAGAGTAAATAAAATTTACTCTTTTAACTATTATTTTTCTTTACTTGCCCTGCTAAACGCCCCTTATTATTAGTATTATAAACAAAGCCTAATACCTCAGCAACCGCTTTAAATAATTCTCTAGGAATCAAATCATCAACATCACAAACCTTATAAAGCTCTCTTGCTAAAGGAGGGTTTTCATAAACCACTACATTATTATCGTAGGCAACTTGCTTAATACGCAAAGCAAGAAAATCAACTCCTTTGGCAACTACACGAGGTGCTTGCTCTTTTGTAGTATCATAACGTATAGCAACTGCATAATGCGTAGGGTTTGTGATCACCACATCAGCTCCAGCAACATCTTGCACCATACGACGCCTTGCAGCTTCCATTTGCAAACGTCTGATTCTACCTTTAACTTGTGGATCTCCTTCCATTTGTTTATATTCATCTTTTATCTCTTGTTTGCTCATCCGCAAACTTTTAAAATATTGAAATCTCACTAAAAAAACATCTAAAACAGCGATCACTAAAAAAGCAATGATCACAATAGAAGCTAAAATAATTACTTTATCTCTAAGCCAATTAAGTTGTTCAACTAAATTATAACGCTCAAGAAGGGGCAATTCATTCATAAATTTCAAAAGAACAACAAAAGCTATACTAAAAACCACTCCTACTTTTAGAAGAATTTTAAAAGTATCTAATATCTTTTTTAAAGAAATTAAATTTTTAATTCCTTTTAAAGGATTGATTTTTCCTAAATTTGGCATAATGGGTTTAGTAGTAAAAATAAAACCAAACTGCATAATATTTCCCAAAACCCCAGCCACCATAATACTTAAAACTATAGGTGCAAGCATGATTAAAACCTCCAAAATACTTTTAATCATAATACCTTGAACTATACGCAAATCCAATTCCGCACCAATAAAACTTTGATAATATCTATATAAATTTGTAATTCTTTGGCCTATAAAACCCATAGTAAATAAAGTAACAGCTAAGCCTATTATTAAAGTTACTATAGCTGCAGCATCTTGAGATTTTGGAACATTACCTTCATTGCGGGCATCTTCTATTTTTTTGGACGTGGGTTCTTCGGTTTTTTCTTGATCTTCGCCTGGCATTAACAATCCTGATTAAAATGATAAGAAAATTATATAATGAAAAAGGATGAAATTCAATAAATTTAAGAAGTTTTAAAGAGGAATGCCTCTTTAAAGAGGCATTTTAATTATAATTTGCTTTCGTTTTTATTAAGATATTCAGCAACACCTTTAGGATCAGCTTTCATACCCTCATCACCTTTATTCCAACCTGCAGGGCAAACTTCACCGTGTTCATTTGTGAAAAGCATAGTATCTACCATTCTAATCATTTCATCGATATTTCTACCTAATGGTAAATCGTTAATAACTGCATGACGAACTGTTCCATCAGCATCTAATAAAAAAGAACCTCTAAGTGCCACCGCTTCAGCATAAAGAACATCAAAATTTCTAGCAATTTGTTTTGTTAAATCAGCCACAAGTGGAAATTTAACCTGACCAATACCACCTTGATTAACTGGAGTATTTTTCCAAGCAAAATGTGAAAATTCATTATCTCCTGAAATTCCGATTACTTCGATGCCACGATCTTTAAATTCTTGATATCTCTTATCAAAAGCGATAATTTCTGAAGGACATACAAAAGTAAAATCTTTTGGATAAAAAAATACCACAGCACCTTTTGGTCCTATATTTTTATAAAGATTAAAATCTTGAACTATTTCATTATTTCCTAGTACTGCAGGTGCAGTAAAATCTAAAGCTTTTTTTGTAACGATCATATTTTTCTCCTAAATAATAAATTTTATTAGTAACAAAATTATATCATTTAAATCTTTAAAAAATTTTAAAATAAGATAATTAATGTATTTTATTAAATTCTTTGGAATTTTTACAAAACATAATCTTTATAAAATATTAAAATATTATTATCAAAATTTTAGTTTTTTTGATTATCAAAATTTTAGTTTTTTTAAGAATAGTATGATACAATTTTTTCGTAAAATCTCAAATTAAAAGGAAAAAAGATGGCTGTAAAAATTACAGATATTTGTATTGCTTGTGGTTCTTGTATCGATGAGTGTCCAGTTAGTGCTATTGTTGATGATGCTAGCAATCCAGAAGGTCAAGATAGTTATTATGTTTATGCAGATAAATGCGTTGAGTGTGTAGGTCATAATGATCAACCAGCCTGTGCAAGCGCTTGTCCAACTGATGGATGTATAGTATGGAGCGAAGTTGCTTCAGGGCAACCAAGCCGCGATAATATCGGTGCAGATATGAGAAATGGAGATACTCCAGTTTTTGCTTAATCCATCCAAAAGCTAGTTTCTACTAGCTTTTCTTTAATTTTTTTTAAAAAAAATCTAGTATAATTCCAACTTTGCTTAACATAACAAAAAACAAATTTATTATTTTTGTATTATTTTAGGAGTAAGTTTATCATGGAAAAAACTTTATCAATTATCAAACCAGATGCTGTTCGAAAAAATCTCATAGGTAAAATTTTAGATCGTTTTGAAAGCAATGGACTTAAAATAATTGCATTAAAAAAAATTCAACTTACAAGCGAACAAGCAGAGAATTTTTATGCTATTCATAAAGAAAGACCTTTTTTTAAAGATTTAGTAAATTTTATGATCAGTGGTCCTGTTGTTATTTCTATACTAGAAGGCGAAAATGCTGTCTTAAAAAACAGAGAACTAATGGGAGCAACCGATCCAAAAGAAGCTAAATCCGGCACTATTAGAGCAGATTTTGCAGAAAGTATCGATGCAAATGCTGTTCATGGAAGTGATAGTTTAGAAAACGCAAAAAACGAAATTGAGTTTTTCTTTAAATCAAATGAAATTTGCTAAATGAAAATTAGTTTTTCAAAGATTAATAACACAAACTATCCTTTTAAACTTAATCTTGAAAATATAATTTTTGAAGGAAATTTAGCAAAAATAAATACAAAACTTGTTAAAATAAATGCAATAATGCAAGGTTTTGTTTATAGACCTTGTGATAGCTGTGGTGAAGAATTGGAACTTTGTGTTCATGAAAATCTAGAGCTTTTTGCAAGCGATGGTATTTTTAAAGATGAAAATAACGAATTAAGCAATACCATAGAATTTTTCGATGGACAAATAGATCTTATAGAAGTTGCAATTAGCGAACTTGAAGCTTATTTGAGTGATTATTTTTATTGTAATCACTGTAAAAATAAAAATTAATTAAATTAAAAAGGAGATAAAATGGCAGTACCTAAGAGAAGAGTAAGTAAAACTCGTGCAGCAAAAAGAAGAACTCACTATAAAGTTAGTCTTCCTATGCCTATAAAAGATAAAGATGGCAGCTATAAAATGTCACATCGTGCAAACCCAAATACTAAGGAATATTAAAATCAATGATAAGCATTGCTATTGATGCAATGGGGGGAGATTTTGGGGAAAAACCTATTATAGAAGGCGTTATTGAGGCATTAAAAGAAAAACCTTTTAATGCTGTACTTGTAGGTGACTCTAAAATTTTAAAACCTCTAATTCCAAAAGATTTTGAACAATATATCCAATACGAAGAGGCTTATGAAGTTTTTTCTATGGATGAAAATGCAACTGATGCTTTAAAACGCAAAGATACTACAATTTACAAAGCCATAGAATTAGTCAAAAATGGTAAAGCCAAAGCTGTTGTTTCAGCTGGTCATAGTGGAGCAAGTATGTCTTTAGCCACTTTAAGACTTGGAAGATTAAAAGGAATTTTAAGACCTGCGATCGCTACTTTAATGCCAAATGTAGTCGGCAAAACTCTCTTTTTAGATGTGGGAGCAAACACAGACTGTAAAGCAGATCATTTGTTTCAATTTGCTATTATGGGAGATATCTACGCTAAAGAATTAATGAAAATTTCTAAACCTCGCTTAGCATTGCTATCCAATGGAGAGGAAGAATGCAAAGGGAATGAACTCACTAAAGAAGCACATCAAATGATGAAGCAAATTCCAAATTTTATCGGCAACGCTGAAGGTAGAGATATTTTTAATGGAGAAATTGATATTTTAATTTGCGATGGCTTTAATGGCAATGTGATCTTAAAAGCATGCGAAGGTGTAGCGACAGCTATTTTTCAAATTTTAAAAAGAGAAGTTCGACAATCAATTTTTGCAAAAATAGGCGCTTTAATGATGAAACCTTGCTTTAAAAAACTTAAAAAACATATGGATTGGCAAGAATATGGAGGAGCACCTTTGCTAGGAGTGAATGGTTGTGTGATCATTAGTCATGGAAAAAGCGATGCTAGGGCGATTAAAAATGCTATTTTTCAAGCGATCAATTTTGGAAAATCCAATATTAACACCTTAATAGAAAATGAATTAGAGAAGTACAATGCCTAAAGCAAGTTTAAAAAGTATAGCTTCTTATGCACCTGATAAAATTTTAAGTAATTTTGATCTTGAAAAAATGGTAGATACAACCGATGAATGGATTGTTAAACGCACTGGAATTAAAGAACGCAGAATTGCTAATGATGATGAACAAGCTAGTGATTTGGGAACAAAAGCAGCCATAAAGGCCATTGAAAGGGCGAATTTAAAAATTGAAGATATCGATGCCTTACTTGTTGCGACTTTAAGTCCTGATTATTTTACCATGCCATCTACAGCTTGTAAAATTGCTGCAAATTTAGGACTTAAAGATGTTACGGCTTTTGATGTTTCAGCTGCTTGTACTGGATTTATTTATTTATTAGAACAAGCCAAAGCTTTTGTAGAAAGTGGTCTTAAAAAAAATGTTCTTATTGTAGGAACAGAAAAAACAAGTTCTATTATTGATTATAGTGATAGAAGCATGTGTATCCTTTTTGGAGATGGTGCAGGAGCTGGTATTGTCAGTCTTGATGAGCAAAATATCATCCTTGATGTCCATACGGCAAGTAATGGTAATTTTGGAAATCTTTTAATGACTCAAAGAGCCCAAAAATCTAGCATTTGCCATCCTTTAATGATGCAAATGAAAGGAAATGAAGTTTTTAAAGTAGCAGTGCAAACACTTAGCAATGATGTTGTTGATATTTTAGCAAAAAACAATATTGATTCTAAAGATATAGATCTTTTTATCCCTCATCAAGCTAATTTGCGCATCATTAAAGCTGTTCAAGAGAGACTAAATTTAAGCGATGAAAAGTGTGTTGTTACAGTCCATAAATACGGTAATACTTCAGCAGCATCTATACCTATGGCTATGAATGATGCCTATGAGGAAGGACGTCTTAAAAAAGGAGATTTAATCTTGCTTGACGCCTTTGGAGGAGGATTTACTTGGGGTTCTGCTTTATTAAAATTTGGTGGAGAAAATTATAAGCAATAATTAATTATTGCTTATTTTTCCAAAAGCTTGAATTTCCACAAGATAGCCTTCTGCTAAAATGCTTTGAACACAAGCTCTTACAGGTTTAGCATAATCTTTAATCCATTCATCATAAATTTCATTCATAGCTTCAAAATCATCCATATTAGCAAGCCATATTTGAATTTGTATGAGAGAATTTTTATTGGCACCTATTTTTTTAAGCAAAAGTTCAATTTCTTGCAAAGCTTCTTGGGTTTGTTTTTTAATATCGCCTTTAGGATCAAAAGCTACTTGTCCTGCTGTTTTAAAATAATCATCATAAACGACAACTTGAGACATTCTTTGACATTCATCATAACGTTTTATCATTGATATTTCCTTCTAAATTCTTTCATAAATTCACATAAAATTTGCACCTGTTCTAAAGTGATGGCATTATAAATACTTGCCCTAATTCCACCTAAAATTCTATGACCCTTTAAACCTATTAATCCTTCTTTTTCAGCCTCTTGAACAAAAATAGGATCTAAATCTTTATTGATTGAAAAACTAACATTCATTAAAGATCTATCTTTTTTATGAGCATGTCCTTGATAAAATCCTTTACTTGAGTCTATACAATCATAAAGCATTGTAGCTTTTTTTAAATTTCTATCATATATTTGATCAAGTCCACCTTGTTTTAAAATCCATTTTGTTTCCAAATCAAAAATATAAATAGCAAAAGTTGGAGGCGTATTATATAAAGATTGATTTTCAACATGGATAGCATATTTAAGCATGCTAGTTAAATTTTTTTGACGTGATCTTTCGATCATATCTTTACGTATAAAAATACAACTCAAGCCGGAAATTCCAGCGTTTTTTTGTATGCCGCCATAAAAAAGAGCTATATTTGAAAAATCAACTTTTTTAGAAAAAAAATCACTTGATGCATCTACAATCAAAGGACTTTTTGTTTTAGGATAATCTTTAAACTGCGTTCCATAAATAGTATTGTTAGAGCAAATATAAGCATAATCAGCATGATCGCTAAAATCGATATTTGGAATGTGATTGAAATTATCATCTTCACTGCTAGCAACTACTTTAACATCAACGCCTAAAATTTGAGCTTCTTTAATAGCCTTACTTGTCCAAACCCCTGTATTAGCATATTCACAAATTCCACCCAAAGATAAATTCATCGGTATCATTGCAAATTGCAAACTAGCGCCTCCATGCAAAAAGAGAACTTCATAATCATCATCTAAACCATAAATTTCTTTTGCTCTTTCCATAGCTCCAAAATGTATTTCTTCAAAAACTTTAGAGCGATGTGAAATTTCCATAATAGAATATCCCTTGCCTTGATAATCACATAATTCATTTCTTGCATACTCTAAAATTTCTAAAGGTAAGGTAGAAGGACCTGCACTAAAATTAATCTTTCTCATCTTTCACTCCTCTAAAATTTTTGCTTGTTTTTGCACAGTTTGAGAGCTTAAAAGCACGGTATCACCATCTTTTAAATCTTGCAATTTTACTATTTTACCATTTTGACTTAATGAAATTAAATTTTCACTTTTTTTAAAAAAATTTTCATGCTGAAAAAAAGAATTTTCTATTTTTTCCAATTTTAAATTTGCTTTTTCTAATTTATTTTTAATTAAAAGCTTGATTTGTTTCATTAAAAGTGAAATTTGATCTTGTTTATCCCCTATAGTTTTTTTTAAAGATTTAGCTTTAAAAATTTGATACAAATTTAAAAGCAAGTCTTGGTAATTTTGCATCTTTTGATTCATCGTTTTTCTAAAATTTTCCTCTAAATTATCCAAATTTTGCTCTAAATCTAACTTAGAATAAAATAAAAAATCTATCGCTGCCGAAGGAGTTGGCGCTCTAAAATCAGCAACAAAATCACTAATAACATAATCAATCTCATGTCCAATAGCTGAAACAATAGGGGTTTTGGTTTTAAAAATTTCTCTTGCTAAATTTTCATCATTAAAGCAAAAAAGATCTTCTCGACTGCCACCTCCTCTAGCTATAATAAGAATATCAAGATCCATAGCATCGGCTTTTCTTAAAGCATTGATTAAAGAGTTTGGTGCTGTATTGCCTTGGGTTAAAGCATTAAAAATATAAATTTTGGCCAAAAAATATTCTTTTTGATCAATAAGCTTTAACATATCTTGCAAAGCCGCTGAAGTTTTTGAAGTGATGATTCCTACTTTTTTTGGAAATTTAGGCAAAGCTTTTTTATGGATACTATCAAACATACCCTCTTTTTGCAATTTTTCTTTTAGGGCAATGAATTGACTTTCTAAATCACCAAATCCAGATTTTTTCATACTATTAGCAACAAATTGATACCTTCCACTTTCAGGATATAAACTAACATTGCCAACCAATTCTAGCAAATCCCCTACTTCGGGCTTAAAATGAACTTTTAAATTATTATTTTTAAACATAACGCAAGCTATGCTTGATTTTTCATCTTTTAAATCAAAATACCAATGTCCTGAACCATGTATAGTGATTTTTGAAATTTCACCACTAAGCACAATATCAACAAAATGCGTTTCTAATAAAGCCTTAGCTTTTAAATTTAATTCACTTGGAGTCATAATTTTTTAGCTATAAACATTGAACTAACACCAAAACTAAAGCTTTTAAAATCTATCATTTCAAAACCAGAGTCACTCAATTCTTTTATAAATTCTTCCTTGCTTAAAAATTCATCAATAGAATTAGGCAAATACTCATACGCGCTTTTATTTTTACTGATAATTCCACCTAAAGTTGGTAAAATATTTTTCAAATAAAAATCCCTCAGAGTTGCTATAAATCCGCCTTTTTCTCTTTTTGTAAATTCTAAAATAACAAAAATTCCGCCTTTTTTCAAGACTCTAAAAAATTCATTTAAAGCTTGTTTCCTCTCTACTACATTGCGAATTCCATAACTTATACTTACGATATCAACGCTTTGACTCTCTAAAGGTAAATTTTGAGCCTTTGCTTGTATAAAATCAATGTTTGGAAATTTTTGCTTAGCAATCTCTAGCATACCTTCGCTTGGATCAATGCCTTTAATGCTTGCAATATTTTTAGAAAGCATCTTAGCTTTTTCTTGCCATATAGCGATCATATCGCCTGTTCCGCAAGCGACATCAACTATATTGATAAAATCAGGTTTGTAATACTTTAAAACCTTTTTGCAAGCGAATTTACGCCAACTTATATCAACCCCGAAACTTAAAATTCTATTGGCTTTGTCGTAACTTGGAGCAATTTCATTGAACATTTCTATGATTTTATCTTGTTTTTGCATTAATACCCTTTATAAATTTTTAATCCTTTATTTGATCGAGAAATTAATTTAAAGAATTTTTCTCTTTTTTTAATCATTTTTGCAATCATTTTTTCTCTAGTTTCAAAAAGAAAAAATTTTTCATTGAGCTTATTTAAAGATTTTATATCAAAAAAATTGCAAAAATATTCTAAAAAAATTAACAATTCTGAAAAACTCCTTGAAAATTTTTCATTCTCAAAATTTTTCAATAAATTTTTTTTAAAAAAAATCAGCTTTTTTCTAAATTCATTAGCTAAAATTTGTTTAAAAAGTTTATCCTTTTGCAAACCTTCATAAAAAGAATTTTCTTTTATAAAAAAATCAAAATCACTAAACAAACTTTGCAAATTTTCACTGCTTAAAAACAAAAGCAATTCTTCAAGATTTTCATCTTTTTGAAAAAAAATATTGCATTTTTCGACAATTTCTTGAAATCTTAAAGATAAATTTGTATTTAAATTCTTATCAAAAATTTCTTCTGTGTCTAATAAAACTATATTAATTTTATCAGCATAAGAAATAAACTCGTAAAAATATTCTTCTTTTTTCTTATCTAAAGCCAAATTCCAATAAAATTTTAACTTTTTAAAAAGATAAAATAGGAAAATTCTATAACCCTCAAAAGCATTGATTAAGCTTGAAAATTTTAAATCAAAAGTCTGATTTTTTTCGATACTCTTAAAATATTTTTCTATATTAATTTGTTCAAAATCACAACCATAAAGAGTTATAAATTTAGAATCCAAAATATAATCAAATTCCTTTTGAATTTTAAACTCATAAGGCAAAGTAAAACGATTTGCTTCATCTAAGGTTGGGAAAAAAATTTTCAAAATATAAATTTTAGATTTATTATAAACTTCAATAAAGCTTTTTAAAGAACAAAATTTAAACTCGTAACGTTTCTTTTTGATACTCTTTCCTATAATTTTTTTACGAGCTTTTTCAAATTCTTTTTTTGATATTTGTTCTTCTTGATTTTGTTCTAAAATTTTATCATTGGTTTCTATAATTTTGTAATAAAAACCATCAACACTCTTAAATTTGATACTTTGAGAATAAGTTATTTTAGTATAAAAAATCTCAAGTTCGTGAATTTTAAACAAAACACCATCTCCTTGAAGATTTTTTAAAAGTGTGGCATCAGGAAGTAAAAAATTTTTTTGAATTTCATATACCATTAAAATAACCTTTAAATTAATAGGTTATTTTAACTTTATTTTCCTTAATGACACTTTTTGCAACTATCAATATAGGTGCAAACCGCTAAATAGTTGATCAAGCTTCCTATTTTCTTTTCTAAAAATTCTTGATACTCTTTAAGTTTTACATCCTTAAAACTAAGATCTTCTATATTCCCACATTTAGAACAAACAATGTGCATATGTTCTTCTTCATAAATATCATAACAAGTTTTTTGATTTAAAGCATTGATTTCAACAACTAAACCTTGCTCTCTTAAAGTATTTAAATTCTTATAAACTGTAGCAAGCGATATGGAAGGATATTCTTGCTTGATTTCCTCATAAAGCTCTTCAATATTTGGATGTTCATGTCTTTTTAAAATCTTTAAGATACATAATCTTTGTGGAGTAGCTTTTAAATCATGCTTTTTAAGCATTTGTAATATTTCCATTATCAACAATCCTTAAAAATTTATGATGAAAGGAATGATAATAAAATTTTCATTAAAAGAAGTTTATATCAAATAATATTTTTTATCAATTAATAAAATAAAATTTATTTATCATTACAAATAAATCTTTATTTTTTCCACTATGCTTTTAACATCGAGTTTTAACTTTTTCTCTACTTCGCTTGTCTTTCCGTGTTCAATAAATTCATCTTCATATTCAAAAGAAATGATTTTAATGTCTAAATTGTATTTTTGAATAAAGCTTTGCAATAAACTTGCTACTCCGCCAATTTTAGCATTTTCACTAAATACAAACCAAATTTTACTTTTTTGTGCCAAATCTTTTAAAAGCATCTCATCCAAAGGTTTAGCAAAAATCAAATCAATTAAATTAATTCTTTCTTGCATTTCATTTAAAACTTGCCAAGCTTTGCCCACGCCTTGCCCATAACCTATAAAAGCGATTTTACTTTGTTCATTTTTTATCAACCATTGTGCTTTACCTAACTCTATCTTAGAAGGAGAAAATTCTTGATTTAAGATAAAACTACCCCTAGGATAACGAAAAGCTAAAGGTCCTTGATGATGATAAGCATATTCCATAATATTTTTCATCATCAACTCATCTCTAGGAGCAATAAGGGTTAAATGAGGCAAAGGCGCTAAAAAACTCACATCAAAAACGCCTTGGTGAGTTTCTCCATCTTCACCCACTATACCAGCTCTATCCATAGCAAAAACAACATTTAAATTCATAATAGCACAATCATGAATCACTTGATCATAAGCGCGCTGTAAAAAAGTACTGTATATAGCTATAAAAGGTTTAAATCCTTCTCTTGCCATAGCTGCCATAGAAGTTACTGCATGCTGTTCAGCAATGGCAACATCCCAAAATCTTTGTGGATATTTCTCAATTAATTTATCAAGCCCTGTTCCACTAGGCATAGCAGCTGTAACACCTACGATATTTTCATATTTTGAAGCTAATTCTAATAATTTTTGAGAAAAAATTTCAGTTGCACTTTTAGTAGAACTTTTTTTCAAAGCCTCGCCGCTATCAATATCAAAAGCTCCCACCCCATGCCATTTAGAATGCTGACCCTCTGCTAAAGCATAACCCTTACCTTTTAAAGTTTGAGCGTGAATTACACAAGGTTTTTGCATTGCCTTTGCTTGCTTTAAAGCAGAAATAATCTCTGCTAAATTATGCCCATTAATAGGCCCTATGTATTCAAGTCCTAATTCTTCAAACAAAAGCCCAGGAGTGATCAATCTAAAACTTTCCTCAAAACGCTTAGCCATATAGGTTGCAGAATCTGGTAAAACACCCAACATTTTTGCAACTCGTTTTTTAAAATTTTGATAAAACTGTGTCGCCATTGCTTGAGAAAGATATTTTGAAATCGCACCTATTGGTTTTGAGATACTCATCTCATTATCATTTAAAATTACAACGCAAGGAAATTTAGAATCCCCTAACTCATTTAAAGCCTCATAAGCCATTCCTGCACTTAAAGCTCCATCGCCTATGAGTGCCACAGGGATACGTTTTTCACCCTTTAAGGCTATAGCTTTACAAGCCCCAACCGCTAAAGAAAGAGATGTGCTAGAATGTCCCGCAATAAAATAGTCTCCCTCGCTAGGCTTTGTATAACCGCTTAATCCATCAACTTGTCTTAGAGTATGAAAAATTTCTTCTTTTCCGCTTAAAAGTTTATGGGTGTAAGATTGATGAGAAACATCAAAAATAAAAGGATCGGTTTTTGCATCAAAAACCGTATGCATAGCTATTGTTAATTCCACCGCTCCCAAATTAGAACTTAAATGCCCCCCATTTTTAGAGACAACTTTTATAATTTCTTCCCTAATTTTTTGAGCTAAATTTTCAAGTTCATTAATACTTAAAGATTGTAATTTTTCTTGAGTATGAGTAAAAATTTTATTCATTATTGATCATCTTTTTAATTTTAGTCAAACGAGAATTTAAATTAGACTCTATATTTCCAGCATCACTTAAGATAATCACACTTCCTTTACTAATAGCATCATCAAGATTTATTTTTATGTGTTTAAATTCACTAAAATGCTCTTTTAGATAATCATAATCATTAGAATTAACCTTAATTTCAATCGCACTAGCCCCTTTTAATTCACTCACTAAATTTTGAGCTAAAGCATACGCGATTTTGCTAGAATTATTTTCAAGTTCTTTAATAATAACTTCCTTAGCTATATCTATAGCTGTATCAGCTAATTCTTTTTCATTTTTTTCTATAAAAGAATCTAATTTTATACAAGCTTCATCAAGCTTGGCAATGCTTTTTAAATATTTATCTTTTAATTCATCTAATTCTTTTTGGAATTCTATCTTAGCTTTTTCGTATCCTTCTTTTGAAAATTTTTCTTTAGCATTTTCAAGTTCAGAATTTAAGCGATTGTTAAATTCATTTTCTTGACTTTCAATTTGCATTTGAAGTTTTATAATATTGCTTGACATTTCATCAGTTTTTTTAAGTAAATCCTCTACAAAACTTGGTTGAAAAGCAGGTATTGTATTGGATTCATTTTGTATAGGTTCTAAATTGGACACTTCTTCTTGTTTTAATTCTGGCGTTGTAGGAGTGGGAATTGCTTTCTCATTTTCTTGAGTATTTTTCTCTACTTTATTATCAAATTCTGAAATAACCTTAAAATGATAACCTTCAACAACATGCTGTTCTGAAGTTGCACCCGAAATAACATTACTACGACTAGCCATTTTCTACCTACTCTATCATTTCATCAGCATCGCCTGTTTGAACTAGGCCTTGCTCTGCTAATTTTTGAACCACTTCAACCACTTTTCTTTGCGCATCTTCAACATCTTTCACACGCACAGCTCCCAAAAATCCCATTTCTTCAAGAAAAGCTTCACTCGCACGTGTAGACATATTTGCTAAGAATTTTTGTTTTAATTCTTCACTAGCTCCTTTAAGACCTATCATAAGATCTTTTTTATCTGCTACTTTTAAAATTTCTCTTATTGCTTGAGTGCTGAGTTTTTGTATATCATCAAAAGTAAACATAAGTTCTTTAATAGTTTCAGCCAATCTCTCATCACTTTGTTCGATATAAGTAATTGTAGATTTAGAAGCCTTTTGACCCAAGCGATTAAGTACTTCAGCCACGGCTCTTGGACCACCCACTTCAACTTTATAAGAAGTAAGACTTTCAAGCTTGCTTTCCAATACAGCAGAAACCCTTTTAATAATGCTTGGAGAAATATCCCCAAGATTTGCCATTCTGATCACAACTTCAGCTCTTAATTCATCACTAAAATACTCTAAAGTTTCCGCAGCATGAATTGAATCCATGTGTGCTAAAATAAGAGCAATAGTTTGCGGGTGTTCTTTTACAATAAAATCAGCAAGTTGCTGAGGTTTAATTTGTGCCAAATAAGCAAAATTCTGATTATTTTCCATACTTTTTGTAAGTTTTTCAAGAATTTTATTAGCAATTTCAGGACCAAAAGTACGAAATAATATTTCTTTAGCGTATTCTAAACCGCCACTTTTAATGTATTGATTAGATTGAAGTAAGGTATAAAATTCTTCCAAAACAGCTGTTGCTACAGATCTATCAACATTTTTTGCCATAGCAATATATCGTGAAATTTCTGTAATAACATCAATTTCCATATGCGAAAAAACAGAAGTTGTAGCATCTTCACCAAGCTGTATAAGAAAAATCGCTACCTTTTCAGGCATCGATAAATCATCATAAACCATTTTTTGTTCTTCACTAAGCTTGATCATCTATATATCCTTATCACCAAATTCACTATCATTTTGAATTAAATTCTGTAAAAGCACAGCAATTTCTTCACCCTTATCACTTACCAAACCTCTTAATTTTTCAAGTAAAACCTCATATTGGATAGTATCTTCATTAAAGCTATCTCCAAAACCAAGTTGTTCTTCAACCTTTTTCCTAGCCATATTGAATTTTTCCAATGCATCTTCAGCCTCATCTATAATTGCATTAACCCCACCCTCTTGAGCTTCCTCTTGAGCGGCCATATCCTCAAGCATTTTTTGTGTAAATGGCGTAATGACTTTTTTGTAAAAAATAAAAAGCAAAATCGCTGCAATAAAATACTTAACAGGCGGAATGAAAGGCTCAACAAAACGATTGTAAAAGGTTTTAACCTTGCTTTCAACCCTAACAGTCTCGCGATGGAATGGTAAATTTTGCACCACAACACTATCACCTCTAGCTTGATTGTAATTAATAGTGCTTTTAACGATACTTTCTATACTAGCTAGTTCTTGTTTTGTGAGAGGAACATATTCACTTTTAACATCTCCATTTGCATCAACAACATCTTGATATTTTCCATCAATCGTAACCGCAGCTGAAGTTCTAATAATGGTTGCAAATTGTTTTTTTGTATTGGTAATTGTTTTTGAAATTTCATTATTGGTTGTAACTTGATTTTTCTTATAAGTATCAATTTCTCCCTTATTATCAAGCCCTTCAACAGGACCTGTATTTGAAACCGCACCTGGAACACCTTGAACTTCACGATCTTTTCTTCCAGTTCTTTCTTCATTTAAAGTTTGCTCACTTCTTACAACAGTATTTGGATCATAAATTTCACTTTGAGATTCTTGTTTAGAAAAATCAAAATCTATATTTACACTTACCTTTACCTTATCTGTCCCTCCTGCAAAAGGAGCTAAATTCTCTATAATTTTATCCTCTAAGGCTTTTTCTTGATCGCTTTTATATTTGATCTGCTCTCGAACTAAATCATCACTGTTATCTTTATCATCTAAAGGAATACCTCTTTGATCACTGATTTTAATATTGTCTTTTTTAAGATTTGCAACTGCAGCCGAAACGATATTTTTAATCCCATCAATTTGCTTTGTCGTAAGCCTTAGACCTTCTTTAACATTAACTACTACTGAAGCGGTTGGCGGAATTTGTCTTTCTGTAAAAACAGAATCTTTTGGAATAGCTATATGCACGACTGCACTACGAATAGGCTCTAAAGTTTCAATCGTTCTTGATAGTTCCCCTTCGAGGGCTCTTCTATACTTTATAGCGATATCTTGATCGGTTGCACCAAATTGCTGTTGATCAAAAGCTTCAAAACCTATACGACTATCCTTAATAAGTCCTTCGCTTGCAATGAACATTCTTTGGCGATAAACCTGATCTTTAGGAACTAAAATTTTATTTTCACTAGCAAGTTTGTAAGGGATATTGTTTTGCTCAAGCTTAGCTACAATAGCAGCTGAAGAGCTAGGACTAACATTTTCTACTAAAACTGCATATCCATCACTGGAACCACTTCCACCTCCGCGAAATAATGCTAAAAACACTAAAAAACCTACAACAACCACTATAGATGCAGCAATAACAATCAATTGCTTACGAGTTAATTTTTGAAAAAGTTGTCCGATTTGGTGTAGCATTTCTTTAAAATCCATTAATTTCCAGTCCCCAGCTTAATGATTTTTATATTTTCAATTCTTTAAATTTCAATAAAATCAGCAAATTTTATCAATTTTAATATAATTTTACCAAATTTATTTATTAAACTCATAAATTATTTTTATATTATCAAACATTTTAGCAAAAAGCACTTTATAATTTTTAAAAATTTACATTTAATTTTATATTTTGTTATAAAAAATATAAAGTTTATTTTAAAATCTTTCCAAAGTTCTTGCAACGGCAAAAATTTTGTCATAAATCAATTCTATGGCATCATGATCTAAATTTTTTAAATTTTTATTTTTTAAACGATCAAGAATCTCTTTTTCTCTTTTGGGATAATAAATTTCTTTATTATGGTTTTTTTTAATTTCTCCTATAATTTTAACATAAGCCATTCTTTCATTTAAAAGCTCTAAAATTTTATCATCCACTATATCAATTTTATCTCTTAGTTCTTTTAAATCAAGCATTGCTCTTCCTTTAAAATTTCAAAAACACTCGGATAAACTCCATTAAGAACGCTTGTATCAATGCCTTTAGTATTATTTAGTTTTCCACTTAAAACTAAATAAGTTTTCATATTTAATTCTTTTGCTTTAAGCAAATCCCCTTTAAAATCGTCACTGATTATTTTTATATCTTCAAATCGTGCATTGTGATTTTGCATTTTTAACAATTTTAAAGCCTCATTATAAAAAATCGCACTTGGCTTACCCACAACATCATATTCAAAATGAATTGCGTTTTTAAGCATAGCCATTATACTTCCTACCCCTGGGTAAGATTTATTGTCCTTTTTATAAATGCTACTTTCATGCATAGCCACAACTTTAACTCCATTTTTAATCATTTCTATAATACTAGCAAAATCATTAAATTTAAAATCATCAAAACTAGCAATAAGAACTAATTCTGGATTTTTAAAATCCAACTTAAAGCCAAGCATTTCAAGACTTTGCAAAAACTCATTAGCACCAAAAGCAGCAACTTTACAAGGCTTAAAAAGAGTTTTTAAAATACAAAAAGGATCTAAATAAGCATTATCTTTTATATTTAAGCCCTTTTGTCTTAAAATTTCTAAAAAATCAAGTTTTTTGGTATTGTTTGTAATAATCACATAAGCAAGATTATTTGTATTTAAAAAATCGATTAATTCTTTGGCTCCAAAAATTAAAGATTTATCAGCATCTGAAATAAGCGTTCCTTGAACATCTAAAAAAAACATTTTAAACCTTTATAAACTTCTCCTCTAAAGCAATTTGATCTTCAAAGCTTTCTCTTTGGCGAATCAGTCTTATCATCCCATTTTCTAAAGCTAATTCGCAAACTTTATTTCTAGTATTGTAATTACTACTCATACTAAAGCCGTATGCTCCAGCATTTTTAATCACCATTATATCACCATTTTGCGTATGAGGTAATAATCTTTCCCTAGCAAAAAAATCACCGCTTTCACAAACCCCACCTACAACGTCACATAGGCTTTCTTCTCCTTGATTATAAGGCATATCAATTTCATGATAAGCTTCATATAAACTTGGACGTATCAAATCATTCATAGCACCATCAACGATAATAAAACGCTTTGTTTTATTGTGTTTTTCATAAAGAACTGAACAAACAAATTCCCCATTTGAGGCTACCAAAAATCGCCCTGGTTCCATTCCTATAGTTACATCAAGTCTATTAAGACTAGCTAAAATTGCTTGTGCGTACTCATAAAGATTAGGTTCTAGATCTGTTTTTTCATAAGCTACGCCAAGCCCTCCACCAATATCAAAAAATTTAAGATCAATCTTTAAAGCTTTTAATTCTTTAACGAGTTTTGCAACAATACTAGCTGCTTCATATATAGGGCTTAAATCTAAAAGTTGTGATCCAATATGAAAATGTATCCCAACAGGTTCTAAAAAAGAAGAATTCTTTGCATAAATATACATTTTCTTAGCACTCTCAATTTCAACCCCAAATTTATTTTCATTTAATCCTGTAGAAATATAAGGATGAGTTTTTGCATCTACATTAGGATTAACCCTTATGCTAATTCTTGCCTTAGTGTTTAATTCTTTAGCCACTTGCTCCAAAAGTATCATTTCAGCTTCACTTTCAAGATTGATATATAAAATGTTATATTTTAAAGCAAGTTTGAGTTCTTCTTTGGTTTTACCTACTCCACTAAAAATGATTTTATAAGGCTTTGCGCCCACTTTTAAAGCACGTTTAACCTCACCTATACTCACACAATCAAATCCGCTATCTAATTTAACAAGCATTTGTAAAAGGCTTAAATTTGAATTGGCTTTTACGGCATAAAAAATTTGTGATTTTCTAGCTTTAAAGGCATTTTTTAATTCTAAAAATTTTTCTTTAATCGCATCAAAATTATAGATATAAAAAGGGGTTTGAAATTCATCTTTAAGTTTTTTATAATCCATACTTTCCTTCTTTAAATTTTAATATCAAATCAACGATTTTTATAAAACTTCATTAGGCCAAAAAAGCCTAGCAATACAATAGGCAAAACGATACCAATTTCACTGATTATAACACCATTTTCACTTAATCTTGAAAACAAATATAAAAATCCCCAAGATAATAATGTCACCACAAAAGCAACAAAAGCCACAAAAGCAAGATTAAAAAATCTAGAAATAACAGGAAAATAATAATACATAATAAGCATTAAAAAAGGAGCAAAAAATGGCATAAATATAAGTTTATAAAGATTAATCTTTAGCATTTCTATGCTAATGTTTTGATCCTTGAAAAGCCTTAGACTCTCCCAAGCATCCAAAATAGAATAATTACTATTGCTCGCAACACTTTCAATGATTTTCGGCTTAAAGCCCTCTAAAGCACTTAATTCTTTAAAATCTTGCACATCAATGCCTTTAGCACCCAGTATATATTCTTTAGGAAGAATGGTTAAATTTCCATCTTTTAAGATCCAATTTCCCTCTTTAAAGGATGCTTTTTTAGCTTCAACAAAAGAATTTAAGGTAGAGTTATTAAGATCAAAAATTTTGATATTTTGGACGCTGTTTTGTCCATTGTTTATTTTAGAAATATAAACAAAATCATTATTAAATTTTAAAAAAACTTCTCCACCTTGTTTATTTAAAACTCCATTTTTTAAAATATTTTTTTTATAATCATTTGCATAGGCAAAAGAAGTAAAATTTAAACCAATATAAACACAGCAAAAAAACAAAGCCCATAAAAAAGGGAAGATAACGACTAAATTTTTACTGATTCCTAAAGCGTAAAAACTTACAAATTCATTAGTTCTAATCATTGAAATGAGTGACAATATAAATGCAAAAACTATAGAAAGTGGCAAAATATAAGGCACAGCAGAACAAGCTAAAAAAACCACATAAAGTAGCTGAAGATTGACACTTTGTGGCAAATCTTTAAAATTTAAAAGCAAATCAATACCACAATAAAAACCAATTAAAGATAAAAATATTATGAAAAAATTCTTAAGATAAATTTCTGAAATGAAACGAAAAAAAATCCACATTTTAAGCTCTTAAACTATACAAAGATGAAACACTTGATAAATCTTTTTCAATCAGTTCAAATAATGCTTTTTTAGAGTGTTCTAAGATTTTATCTAAAATTATTTTTTCCTCGTCTTTAAATTGTCCTAAAACATGAGAGATGACATTTTCTCCCTTGCCTACGCCTATACGCACTCTTTCATAATCATTGCCACATAAAGAATCGATACTTTTTAGCCCATTATGTCCGCCGCTTGAACCGCCTTTTTTAAAACGCAAAGCCCCTAAATTTATATCGATATCATCATGTATAACTATAAGTCTTTCACATTTATAAAAATCTTTAACCGCTTTAACGCTAATGCCTGAATTATTCATATAAGTGCTAGGTTTAAGAAGAAGCAAAGAAGAGCCTATCTTAAATAGCTCTCCTTTGAATTTTGAATTGCTAAGATTTGTAAAATTTTGATCTTTTAAAATCAAATCAATGAGCATAAAGCCTACATTATGGCGAGTATTTTTGTATTCCTCACCTATATTGCCAAGCCCTACGACTAAGATCATCTAGCTTTTTCTACGCCAACAACCGCTATCCTATCAGCGTCTAAAATAGTAACACCCTCAGGAACTACTACATCACGAACAAGTAAAGCATCACCTACATCAAGTTTGCTAACATCAAGTTCAAAGAAATTTGGTAAATTTTCAGCTTTACACTTAACTTTTAATCTTCTCTTAGATTGGATTAAAACACCTTTATTTTTAAGACCGATAGCTGTTCCTGTGATTTTAACTGGAACCATATATTTAGAAATCACGCCTTTTTGTGCTACTTTTAAATCTACGTGTTTTAAATCACTTGTAACTGGATCTTTTTGATAATCCACAACCACAACATTTAAAGTTTGAGAACCCACTTTAACATCAAAAGCTAAAGTTGTTTTTTTACGAACTTCTTTAATGAATTCATTGACTTTAAAAGCAGCGTGGATATTTTCCAATCCTTTACCATAGATGTTTGCTATTAGATAACCATCTCTTTTTAAAGCTTTAGCTGCTTTTCTACCGATACTCTCTCTAACGATACCTTCTAACATCTTTTTATCCTTTCAAAAAAATAAGCTTTAATTTTAGCAAATATTGGCTTAGTTAAAAGTAAAAAAGTATATAATTACGATTTAAAACTGTATTTGGGATATTTTTTTTGAAAAAAGAATTAAATACTGCTTGGCTATGGGTTATTTTTGGAGCCTTGATAGAGTGTTTTTGGGTGAGTGGTTTAAAATACTCCAATGAAATTTGGCATTATTGCTTAACCACTATAGGTATTTTTATCTCTTTTAATTGTTTTTTAAAAGCATGTAAAAAAATAGAAATCAGCGTAGCTTATAGTGTTTTTGTAGGCATTGGAACCGCTGGCATTGTGATAGCTGAAATTGCCATTTTTCATGAAAAATTTTCTATTTTAAAAATCTTTTTCATACTGCTTTTATTACTCGGTGTGATAGGTTTAAAATTCAGTTCTAAAGAGAATTAATGGCTTGGATATTTTTAATCATTGCTGGAATTTGTGAAATTATAGGTGTTATCATCATGAAAAAATACGTCGATACACACGCAAAAAAATATCTTTTATCTCTCATATTATGCTTTATGTGTTCTTTTATGAGTTTGAGCTTAAGTATGCAAAGCATTACTATGAGTATTGCTTATGCTATTTGGACGGGTATTGGTGCTGTGGGCAGCGTTGTAGTGGGCGTGGTTTTATTTAAAGAGAGTAAAAATTTCTTAAAATTCTTTTTCATTTTAGTGATTTTAATTTCTACTATAGCTTTAAAATTACTTTCTTAAAAAAGGATGAAAATGCAAATTTATATTAGTGGAATTCATACCGATATTGGAAAAACATATTTAAGCGCTAGGATTTGTAAAGAATTGGGCTTTAATTATTTTAAACTCATTCAAGCAGGTACTCCAAAAGATAGTGATATCATAGCTCAATTTAGCCCAAAAACTAAAATTTTTAAAGAAGGTATATTTTTACAAACTCCCGTATCGCCTCACAAGGCAAGAACTTTAGAAGGGTTAAATTATAAAGCTTTTGATATTGCTTTGCCCCAAAGTGATAAACTCATTATAGAGCTTGCAGGTGGCCTTTTTTCACCTATTGATGATGAAAAAACCATGATTGATTTTATGCAAAAATTTAAACGCCCTACTATCTTAGTCGCAAAAGATTATCTAGGAAGTATCAATCATACGCTTTTAAGCATAGAAGCCTTAAAACAAAAAGATATACCCATCCTTGCCTTAGTTTTAAAAAGTGAAGATCCTTTTAGTAAAGATTTTATACAAAAATATACACAAATTCCTATTATAGAATTTGATGATAAAGTTTGCGAGAAACTTTCAAAAATCATTGAAAAATTTTAATGTATTATTTGTTTATCAATAAAGGAGTGAAAAATGAAACAAATATTATTTAAATTTTTGATTTTGAATTTTTTATTTGTAGTTTGTGCATGTTCACAGGATGGTTCATCCGTAAACGACTTGTTTAAAAAAGGTCAGGAGGCGTTAAAAAGTGGTGATCGAGATAAGGCTATAGAGTATTTAAAACAAGCCTGTAATTTAAATTCGGGATTAAGATCAGGATTTTCTTGTTATCAAGTTGGAAATTTTTATCGCAATATTGTGGGCGATACACGCAAATCTTCGGAATATTATGAAAAAGCTTGTGATTTAAATTTAGGACTTGCTTGTTTTGCAAGTGCAGATACATACCGTATTATAAATCCTGATAAAGCTTTAAACTATTATAAAAAAGCTTGTGATTTAGAAATATCACAAAGCTGTGTTGAACTTGCAAATTTATACATAGAAGAAAATAATGCTTCTAAATTTTTAGAATATCTTAACAAAGCTTGTGATTCAAAAGATGCAAAAACTTGCAATGATCTTGCAAAAATATATGAACAAGGGGTAATAAAATATAAACTAGGAATAGAAGATAAAGAAATATCAATCAAAAAAGATAGCTCTAAGGCCTTACAATACTATAAAAAAGCTTGTGATGAAGCTGAAAGTAATGATAGCGCTAAACAAGATTATTGCGAAAAATATCATCAATTAAAAAGCAATTTTTAAAAATTATTTTAATCCTAACTTTTACATTATAAAGTTAGGATTTCACATTTTAGCTTCACATAAAATCTAATTTTAAAAAATCTTTAAAATTTTTATCAAGTAAGCAATTTTCTAAGCTTCTTTTATCGTATATCACTAATTTCAAAAATCATTGAAAATTTGCTCTAAACTATCCACTACATAAGAAATTTGCTCCTTTGTAATCACATAAGGGGGTATAAAATAAATTGTATTTGCAAGCGGCCTCAAAAGCAAATCTTTTTTTAAAGCTCTTTTAAAAACCTCAAGCCCAGCTCTTTCGTATTTTGCATTTAAAATATCAAAAGCACTGATCATCCCGCAAGTTCTAAAATTACCAAGAAAATCAAATTTTTTAAGTCTTGAAAACTCTTGCTGTATAAAGGTGCTTAAAATTTTATTTTTTTCTAAAATATTTTCATTTTCAAATATATCTAAAACTGCATTTGCTGCAGCACACGCTAAAGCATTTCCCGTATAACTATGAGAATGCAAAAAAGCTTTATAGTCTTTGTAAGGTGCGTAAAAAGCTTGATAAATTTCATCCTTAGTAAGCACCACAGAAAGAGGCATAAACCCACCTGTAATCCCTTTTGAAAGACAGATAAAATCAGGGCTTTGTTTACATTGATGTAAAGCAAAAAGCGTCCCCGTGCGTCCAAATCCCACGGCAATTTCATCAAAAATAACTTGCACATTAAATTCATGACAAAGCTTTATGGCTTCATCAATAAATCCTGCCTCATACATATGCATATTTCCAGCACACTGCACTAAAGGTTCTAAGATAAAAGCACAAATTTCACTAGAATGCTTTTCTAAAATCCCTTTTAAAACAAAAAGTTCTTCTTGATAGTCTTTATTTTTTGGGACAGGGGTATTAAGACATTCTAAAAGCAAAGGATTGTAAGTATCTTTATAAAGTGCAACATCTCCCACGCTTAAAGCCCCTAAAGTTTCGCCATGATAAGAATTACTTAGAGATAAAAATTTATTTTTTTTCAAACCCTGATTTAAATGATAATGAAAACTCATTTTAAGTGCTATTTCTACCGCACTTGATCCATTATCTGCGTAAAAACATTTATTAAAATCTCTCCCAACTTTTTCACAAAGTCTAGCTGAAAGTTTGATAATAGGCTCATGCGTAAAACCAGCCAAAATCACATGTTCAAGCTCATCAACTTGCTTTTTAATGGCATTTGCGATTTTTTCATTACAATGCCCAAAAAGATTCACCCACCAAGAACTGATACAATCTAAATATCTTTTATCGTCAAAATCATAAAGCCAAACCCCCTTAGCTTTTTTTATAGGGATTAAAGGCACATTCTCATGATCTTTCATTTGAGTACAAGGATGCCAAATGTGTTTTAAATCAAGCTGTTTTAAAAATTCATTCATATAACTTCTTTTTTAAAAATAATGTGGCAAAATAATACTTTAAAATTCTAAATTTTTAGGAACAAAATGCCCGTTGAAAAAATCTTACAAGATTTAAAAAATAATCACAATCTTAGATCCCTACCTCATCTAAAACATAAAGGAAAATTTGTCTATAAAGAAGGCAAAAGGCTTTTAAATTTAGCCTCAAATGATTATCTAGCGCTCTCTTATGATAAAGAATTAAAAGAAGAATTTCTAAGCACTTTAAAAGATGAAAATCTATTTTTTTCAAGCTCAAGTTCAAGAAGCTTGAGTGGGAATTTTGAAATTTATGAAGAATTAGAAGATTATTTAAAAGCTGATTTTAAAAATAAAGAAATACTTCATTTTAACAGCGGATATCATTTGAATTTATCCTGTATAGCCGCACTTTCAAGCTTAGATAAAACTCTTTTTTTGGCTGATAAATTTATCCATGCGAGTATGATTGATGGATTAAGACTCAATGGAGCTAATTTTTTTCGCTATAAACACAATGATTTAGATCATTTAGTATCTTTGATCCAAAAACACTATGAAAAATATGAAAATATCATCATACTTAGCGAAGCCTTATTTAGCATGGATGGAGATTTTAGCGATCTAAAAGCCCTTGTTGAACTTAAAAAAACTTATCCAAAAATAAAACTCTATATTGATGAAGCCCATAGCGTTGGATGTTTTGATAAAAAGGGCTTAGGATTTGCAAAATCCCTTGGTCTAGAAAATGAAATTGATTTTTTGGTTTTTACCTTTGGAAAAGCTATTGCTTCAATGGGTGCTTGTATGATTTGTGCTAAAAAATATAAAGATTTTTTCATCAATAAAGCACGTGCTTTTATCTATTCTACGGCTTTACCTCCTATCAACGTTGCCTTCACGCTTTTTATTTTTAAAAATATGACAAAATTTCAAAATAAAAGAGAAAATTTATATCATCTAAGCCAAAATTTTAAAAACAAACTCAAAGAAAAAAAATATCAAATTTTAGGGGATTGTTATATCATTTCTTTGATCTTAGGGGATAATAAAAAAGCCTTAGAAATATCTAAAATACTTGAAAAAGGCGGCTTATTTGCTCCGGCAATTAAAGAACCTACCGTGCCTAAAAATACAGCTAGAATTCGCTTTTCTTTGCACGCAGGACTTAATCAAAACGATCTTAATCCGATTTTGGAGTTATTATGAAAAATACTTTTTTATACAAAAATCCCAATTGTGATGAATTGATTGTTGTTTTTGGAGGATTTGCAAGCCATCCAAGTCATTTTTTGCATTTAAAAAGTGAAAAAAATGTTGTATTGTTTTATGATTTTGAAAATTTAGATTTTGAATTTAATTTTAAAGCTTTTTCAAAAATCAAATTAATAGCTTTTTCCATGGGAGTTTGCCTTGCTAATTATCTTTTAAAAGAATACAACTTTAATCAAAAAATTGCTCTCAATGGCACAAATTTAGGTATAGATAAAGAAAAAGGTATCCATCCTACGCTTTTTAGTAAAACTATAAAAAAATTTAATTTAGAAAATTTTAAAAATTCTTTATTTAAAAATCATAAAGATAAAACTAAAAATTTTATTTTTAAAGATGAAAATGCTTTAAAAAATGAACTTAATGTGCTTTTTGATTTTGCTTTAAAAGAGCAAAAAGAAAATTTAATTTGGGATAAAATTTACTCAAGCAATCAAGATGAGATCTTTCCACAAAATGCTTTAAAAAAAAGCTTTGAAAATTTAATTTTTCTAAATGAGCCTCATTTTGCTTTTTTTCATTTTCATTCTTGGGATGAACTTTGAATTTTTTAAAAGCCAAATCGAGCTATCAAAAAGCTGCAAAAGTGCAAGATTGGATGGGAGATAAGCTTTGTGAAAAAATCCCTACAAATGAAATTTTTGATCAAGTCTTTGAATTTGGTTGCGCACAAGGTGAATTCACACAAAAATTAAAAAAGAAAATCATCTTTGAAAAATACATTTTAAACGACATTTTAGATTACAAAATTCAAGATAAAGTTGAAATTTTTGATATGAATGATATTGCTCATCACCCTTTAAGCACTCAAAAATTTGATCTTATTGCTTCTAATGCAACCTTACAATGGCTTGATCTAAAAAAAATACTGCCAACCCTTAAAAACATGCTTAACAAAAAAGGTATTTTACTTTTATCTACTTTTGGTGAAAAAAATTTAGAACAAATCGCACAAAGCACAGGATTTTCTTTAAACTATCTTTCTCTTTTTGAAATAAAAAAAATCCTACAAGAGTATTTTTTTGAAATTTTTATAGAAGAAGATTTTATCACTTTAGAATTTGAAAGCCCTTTGGAGGTTTTTAGACACTTAAAATTAAGCGGGGTAAATTCTTTAGGTTATCACGCTTTATCAAAAACTTTTTTAAAAGACTATGAAAAAAGATTTCAAAACAAACTCACCTATCATCCTATTTTTATTTATGTAAAAAAAATATAAAATTATTTTGTTATAATCTGGGCAAATTTCCTTAGGAACTATCACAAATGAAAAAAATATTATTTTTTTGTATGTTTTTATTTTTATGTCTTAAAGCAGAAAATCTTAGCATTTTTGTCGCTTCTTCAGCTTCAAAAGCTATGAGTGCGATTAAAGATGAATTTTTAAAAACTCATCCAAATGATAATATAGAAATGATTTTTGGCGCCTCTGGAAAATATTACCAACTTTTAAAGCAAGGGCGAAAATTTGATTTATTTTTTTCAGCCGATGAAAAATACGCTGAAGCAATTTTTAAAGATCAAAACGCCTTAGAAAAACCAAAAATTTATGCTTTGGGTGTTTTAGCCTTATATAGCTTAGACCCAAATTTAATCCATCTTGAAAATCTCAAAGAAAATTTAACAAAAATCAATCATCTAGGCATAGCAAATCCAAAAATCGCTCCTTATGGAGTTGCCGCTAAAGAAATTTTAGAAAAATTTGATTTAGGTGAAAGTTTAAAAAATAAAATTATCCTAGGTGATAATATCGCACAACCGGTTTTATATGTTGATTCTAAAGCATCCAAGCTTGGCATCGTGGCTTATTCTTTAGTTTCTCCTATTAATCACCCCAAAGGATACGCAAGTATTATCGATCCAAAATATTTTACCCCTTTAAAGCAAAGCTTTGTGATCACAAAATACGCCAAAAATAAAAAATTAGCCTTTGAATTTAGCGATTTTATAGGTTCAGCCAAAGCAAAAGAGATTTTAAAAAAATATGGATTTAATACCCCATGAATATTTTAAAAGGCAAAGTTTGCGAAGTTAATTATCAAGATGATTTGATACTCGTAAAAATAAATTGCGAAAATGAAATTTTTAAGGTTTTAATGCTTGCTCCATTTAAAGAACTTAAATTAGATCAAGAACTTCAAATGCTTTTTAAAGAACATGAACTTTGTTTTGCCTCGCTAAATTCTAATTTAAGCGTAGAAAATTCCTTTAAGGCAAAAATTTCAAAAATCAAAGAAGGAAAACTCTTATATCATGTATTTTTCAAATTCCACGATCAAGAACTTTCTAGCTTGATCACCAAGGAAAAAGCTTTGGAATTGAAACTTTGTCAAAATCAAGAATGGCTTTGCTTTATCAAAGCAAATGATATTATTTTAAGGACAAACAATGCTTGATCCTGTCTTTTTGCAAACTCTCTTTCTAACTCTTAAACTAGCTTTTATCACCACTTTTATACTTTTTTTTATAGGTGTTTTTTTAGCCTATATTTTAAGTTTTACTCATTTTCCTTTTAAAGCTTTATTACAAACTTGTATCAATTTACCTTTGGTTTTGCCTCCTAGTGTTTTAGGTTTTTATCTTTTGATCAGTTTTTCAGCCAATACTTTTTTAGGGAATTTTTTGCAAAAATATTTTCACCTTTCTTTGGTTTTTACCTTTGAAGGACTCGTTTTTGCTTCTATCATTTTTTCTCTACCCTTTATGATTAATCCTTTGCAAAGTGCTTTTTCATCGATCAATCAAAATCTCTTAGATGCTTCTTATACTTTAGGCAAAAGCAAAATAACCACGCTTTTTAAAGTCATCTTACCTAATTGCAAAGCGGGTATTTTTTCAGCTTGTGCCATGAGTTTTGCCCATACTATGGGCGAATTTGGAGTTGTTATGATGATAGGCGGACACAAACAAGGCGAAACTTTAGTCGCTAGTATCGCAATTTATGACGAACTTGAAACCTTAAATTACACCCTAGCACACCAATACGCTTTTACGCTTTTTATCCTTTCTTTTGCCATACTTTTAAGCCTATATTTTGTCAATAAAAAGTTAAATTTTTAGGAAATTAAATGCTAAAAATAGATCTAAAATATCAAGTCAATACTAAAAATTTTGAATTTAAAACTCACATTGATCAAGGTGAAATCACAGCTATTTTTGGAGAAAGCGGAGCTGGAAAGACAACTTTGCTTAAAATCATAGCGGGGTTAATCAAACCAAATTGCGGTTACTTAGAAGTAGATAATGAAATTTGGTTTGATCATAAAAAAAATATCAATCTAAATATACAAAAAAGAAAAATAGGTTTTATGTTTCAAGATTATGCTTTATTTCCTAATATGAATGTCAAAGAAAATTTAAGCTACGCAAATAAAAATGAAAAAAAAATCAATGAATTTTTAGAGCTTATGAATTTAAAAGAATTAGCCAAAGCATATCCTAAAGAACTTTCAGGCGGACAAGCCCAAAGAGTTGCTCTAGCAAGAGCCTTAATAAGAGAGCCTAAAATTTTGCTTTTAGATGAACCTTTAAGTGCTTTAGATTTTAAAATGCGTATGAATTTACAAGATGAACTTGCAAAAATTTTACATCATTTTAAAATCACAACTTTATTTGTAAGCCACGATATAGCTGAAATTTACAAACTAAGCCATAAAATTATAGAAATTCAAAATGGCAAGATCATTAAAAATTTACCCAAAAATGAATTTTTTACACAAGCAAATTTAAGCGCAAAATTACGCTTTAGCACGACTTTACTTGGGATTAAAAAAAGCGATATTTTGATCATTTTCACCCTACTTCTAAATCAAAACATCGTTAAAATCACACTCAGCGAGGAAGAATTTTTAAAAGATTATCAAGATGTAAAAATCGGCGATACGCTTTTACTTTCTATAAAAGCTTTTAATCCTATCATCGTAGGGAAAATTAAATAATTTTTTTAAGTATTGTTAATATAATTTCATAAATATTTTAGAGAGAAAAACAATGAATTTTATCCATTTAAGCGAAGAACCTTTAAAAAGCAAAATCAAAGATACCTATTTTACAAAATTTAGTTATTCTGGCTCCAAAATCGATTTTACTATAACTTACAAACATAAAAATTTAGGCGAGATTAATCTACTTTGGGCTGAAGCCAAAAAAGGAGAAAGCGATATAAAAAAATCCTTCATACAGCTTATACTCACCATAGGAAAATATAAATTTTACACAGAACAAACTCCAAATTTACTTTGTGCCTTTGATGGTATTAAAATGGCTTTTTTGCCTTTTATAAAAATTCAAGAAGTTTTTTATCAAAATGATATAGATTTTAGCGTTACACCAAGTAATCACAAAAGCGAACAATTTTTAAAACTTTTAAAGCAACTTAACACCATTTTAGATGAAGCACAAATTTTTTACTATGAAAAAAATGATGAAGAATTAAAAGCCTTTATCAAAGAAAATCTCACAAGCGAAAATATAAGTAAATTTAAAATCGATAAAAACAATTTTGTAAGTATATATTATAAATGGAGCAAAAGCGTAAAAGATAGTATCAGTATAGACTGGGATTTGGCTAAAAAAAGCGGGATAATCGATGCTGATTTTTATTTGGCTGATTTGTTATCAAAAGATAATGTTAGCATAGTTGAAAAGCTTTTTGCTGTTTTGAAAAAAGATTATTATGAATTTAATGAAAAAAAGACAGAATTAGGCTCTATCATCGCCGAAAAAACAGGATTTAAAGACCATCAAAAAGCCCATAAAGAATTTTGGGCTATTTATGAGCGTCCGCCAAGAGAAGAATTTTGGGATTATATTATAAAACGTAGAGATTTGCTTGTCGATCAAGATATAAGAGAGCGAAAAGGAGCGTTTTTTACTCCTAGAATTTGGGTGGATAAGGCTTGTGAATATCTATCAAAAACTTTTGGGGAAGATTATGAAGATGAGTATTATATATGGGATTTAGCTGGCGGAACTGGAAATTTACTCGCCAATTTTACAAATAAAAAAAATATTTTTTGCTCCACTCTTGATAAAGCCGATATCGATGTGATACATGAGCGTATAAAAAATGGAGCGAATTTATTTGAAAATCATGTTTTTCAATTTGACTTTTTAAATGATGAATTTTTTGATGAAAAAGATGATAAAGGAAATATCAAACAAAAATCAAAACTACCTTTAAATTTGCAAGAAATTTTAAAAGATGAAAACAAACGTAGAAAATTAATAATCTTTATCAACCCACCTTATGCGGAAGCTGGAACTACTGCTACAAGAAATAATACGGGTAAAAATAAAGAAAAAGTGGCTAGAGAAAATAGAATTTGTGAAAAATATAAAGATATTTTAGGAAAAGCCAATAATGAACTTTTTGCACAATTTTTTATAAGAATTTATTGTGAGATCGAAGGAGCTATACTGGCTAGCTTTTCTAAATTAAAATATGTCAATTCTGCAAATTTTATAAAATTTAGAGAGAGTTTTAAGGCTAAGTTTTTAAAAGGTTTTATAACACCTTCTTATACTTTTGATAATGTAAAAGGAAATTTTCCTATAGGGTTTTTGATATGGGATACAAGCAAAAAAGAAGAAATTAAAAAAATAAAACTTGATGTATTTAATGAAAATGGAAATTTTTTAGGTAAGAAAAATTTTTATAGTAATCATAGTTTGCATATAGGAAAGTGGATATCTGAATTTAAAAATAAAAACATAATATTAAAATTAGGAATGATGAATACTGGCAGAATGGACTTTCAAAATCAAAACCTTGTTCATGTTATGTGCACTACAAGAGATATTGGACATTCTATAATTTTAACTTATAATAATTTAATTGTTAGTGCCGTATTTTTTTCAGTCCGTCACGCTATAGCAGCTACGTGGATAAACGATAGAGATCAGTTTTTGTATCCAAATAAACTATACGATAAAGATGATGAATTTAAAAGTGATTGTTTAGCTTTTATGCTTTTTCATGGGCAAAATCGTATAAGCTCAAAAGAAGGGACAAATCACTTCATCCCTTTTAGCGAAAAAGAATTAAACATCACAAAAGAAGCCTTTGAAAGTGATTTTATGTATAAATTTATAAATGGCAAGATCAAAGATGAGAATTCTTTATTTGGTGATGAGTTAGCAAAGATAGAATTTAGCCCTGAAGCCAAAGAACTTTTAAAAGCAGGAAAAGAACTTTTTAAATACTATCACACGCACAGCGAGGATAAAAATTATCTAGTCAATGCTTCATTTTACGATATCAAAGAATTTTTTCAAGGTAGGGATGAAAAAGGCAAGATGAATACTCCTGCTAAAGCAAAAGATGAACACTATAAATTTTTACTTGGTCAACTCAACGAATCTTTAAACACCCTAGCTAAAAAAATAGAGCCAAAAATTTATGAGTATGGATTTTTAAAAGAATAGCTAAGCAAGCATTCTTTTAATATCTTTTAATCTCTTAACGCAAATTTCAAGATCTTTATTTTTGGTTGCATTGTCTTTTTTAGCATAGGCGTGCAAAATAAATAATTTCGTTTCAAAAGCATAAAAAATTCTGATCGAATGTCTTGGAGTTTTTAATCTTATCTTAAAAATATCATCACATCTTGTTTTGCTGTGTTGCTCATCAAGCTTGTTGCCGTTTATGGCTAATTCTTGTATCATTTTATAAGCTTTTTCTTTATAACTAGACTCAAGGTTATTTATAAATTTCGTGATTTTATTATTATAATAAACGATTTCATACATAACAAACCTTTAATTTGTTAATATTTTATCTTATTTTTAAAATCCTTAAATAAATAATTTAAATATTGATTTAAAATTTCTTCTCTTTTATATAAATCTTTAAAATTTGAAATTTTAACATTGAGTGCAAAAGATTGATAAGAATGAAATTTTTTCAAATAAACAAATCCTACAATCCAAGCAATACTATCATTAAAGCCCGTTTTACCATAAAGAATAAAATCATCATTTTGTCTTAACTCGATCGTTTTAATGACTTCTTCTTGAATTTTTTTAGAATAAGGAAGTTTTAAATTGGCAAGTTTAAAAAGTAAAGCGGCTTGTTCTTTGGCTGAAATTTGTAAAGTATTATCAAGCCAAAAAGCATCAATTTTAGAAATTTTTTTATTGCCATAATCAAGCTTGTTTAAATTTTCTTGCATTCTTACTTTGCCTATTTTTCTAGCAAGTTCTTTAAAAGCAGGCACTTGAGATCTTTTTATAGCTGAAGTTAAATTCGCATCCTGTGCCCAAGAAGGTAAAAAGACTTTTTCGCCTTTATAATGATAAAAAACTTCACTTGTATCTTTGAGTACATGAGAATTTAAAGCGATTAAAGCATTAAAAATTTTAAAAGTGGAAGCTGGAGAAAAACGCTCTTTAGCTTTTAAAAAATCATTACTCAAAAACTCTTTACCATCATAAACAATCATTACTCCGCTAAGATTTTGCTCTTTGAAAAAATCTGGCAAATTTTTAGCAAAAATAAAATTTTGAAAAAGTAAAAATAAAATAAATATTCTTATCATTTTTTATCCATAACCTTTTTAAAAGCCAAAGAAGCTAAAGCCAAACCAAAAGAAGCCGTAACCCCCATAAAAGAACCAAGATCCTTACAGCAAGGCACTTCATCTGAAAAAATCACGTCAAAATCTTGATTAAAACCCGATTTTCTAAGTTCATAACGAAATTTTTTTGCCAAAGCGTCACCGTAAGTTTTAAAAATACTTGTCGTTTTAATACGCGTAGGATCAAGTTTTCTTGCTCCACCTGTAGAAGAAATAAAAATTTGCTTTTTAAAATCAATCCTATTAGCCAAAGCTACTTTAGCAGGAATATCATCAATCGCGTCGATAATAAGATCAAAAGAACTCAAATCAAATTGATCAAGAAAATCTTGATCAATTCTAGCTACAATACCTCGAGCTTGATAAATTCTTTCAAAAACTTTCGCTTTTTCTTCACCTATGTGCTCACTATGAATTTGGCGATTTTGATTTGTGCTTTCAAAGCAATCCCCATCGATTAAAGTAAGATTTGTAAAACCACTTCTAAAAAGCGCATCAACGCAAATTCCACCGACTCCACCAAGCCCACAAACTAAAACTTTAGTTTGAGAAATTTTCTCTAAATTTTCTTCTCCAATCAACCATTTTATACGCGTAAATCTATCATTCATTATTTTTCCTTAATCCATTTTTTTGTTTGTTTTAATTTTTTATAAGCCGTTAAATCAAGCATTATAGGCGTAATAGTCGCATAACCTTTCTTTAAAAGAGCGATATCGGATTTTTTTTCTTCTTCAAAATCCAAATTAGCACTTGCAAGCCAAAAATACTTCTTTCCTCTTGGATTGACATTACAATGGGCTTTATAATTGTAAATTCTTTTTCCAACTTTAGCGATTTTAATCCCTTTAAATTTAGTTTTTGAAGATGGAAAATTCACATTTAAAAATTCTTTTTTATCTAAAGGAAATCCTTGATTAAAAATTTTTTTCACAAGTTTTTTTATAATTTTTAAAGCGATTTTATAATCTATTTTTTCATTATTTTTATAAAATTGTGAAAAAGCAATAGCCGGAACTCCTTGTAAAACAGCCTCCATAGCTCCCGCACAAGTACCAGAATATGTAATATCCTCACCTACATTTGCGCCTTTATTGATCCCACTTATAACAAGATCAGGTAATTTTTTCTTATAAAAAGCATGTAAAGCCAGATAAATACAATCCGCAGGAGTTCCATCATCTAGCTTATAAAATCTTTTTTTAACCTTAACAAACTGAAGAGGTCTTACCAAAGTAATAGAATGAGAACAAGCTGATTTTTCATTTGAAGGTGCAACTACTGTTATTTTTGCTTTAAATTCTTTTTTCAGCATCTCAACAAGTTTTCTCAAGCCTTTGCTTTCATAGCCATCATCATTAGTAATAAGAATTTCTTTCATTTTCAGCCTTGTTATAATTTAAATAAAGAAATTATTTTCAAAAAAAGTAAATTAAAATTATATACAAAAAATAATAATTTTTATTACTTTTTAATCTGTAATTTAAATTCAAATTAAATTTTTGTAAATTATGTTATGATACTAAATATCAAAATTAAGGATATTGCCCATGAAAAAAATCAAATATGGCTTATTTTTTCTAGTTTTTACTATGATGTTTTCAGCTTGTTCGACTAAAGAACTCAATCCTTTAGGACGCTCTTATGGGGAAATGTATGATAGTGATCCTTTAAAAATCGGTCAAGAACCAACAGCACCACAAAAGCAAACTGGTTTAGCTGAAGGACAAAAATTTCCAGCCATCCCTTTAGTACCACCTGTTTTGCATTTTGATTCTGCTGATGCTAATTCTACAGAAATTCCAAGACCGAGATTAAAATCAAATGGTGAATTTAATGACGTCTCCGCCGTTGGAGGGATCAGCTATACAAGTGATTATGTAACCGTTATGAATCCAAATGGAGCAGCATTGACTATATCAAACACCAATCCAGGAAATTGGATATGGGGATATAATCTATACGCAAGTAAAGGTTTTGAAGATGCAAGAACTTGGCGTTTGGTTGAATTTGCAAGCAATATTGTTATGTTTAAAAATGCCCAAACCAATACTTGTCTTAATGCTTATGGTAATGGTATAGTGCATTATCCTTGTGATCAAAGCAATCACGCACAATTTTGGAAACTCATTCCTATGAGTAATGGAGCGTATCAGATTAGAAATGTTGCCACACAACAATGTATCCAAACCCCTGTAAATGATGTCATGCATGAATTTAATCTTAGCTCTTATAAGATTTATTTAACAGAGTGTGTCAAACCAGGTGAAAAAACTTTGGACAGACAATGGTATATCACAGCGCCTACTTATGGGGCTATTTCACCTTATTAAAGGAATAAACAATGAGAAAAGTAATTTTATTTTTATTTTTTAATATTAGTTTTGTTTTTGGAGCTTTGGAAAATTATTCTAGCGGAACTTGGAATATGCAAGGGTCTTCAGCTTCAACTGAAAGCAAATGGAATGTTAGCGTTAGACAGCTTATAACTGGGGATAATCCTTTAGATATAGTTGCCATACAAGAAGCAGGAGTTCTACCCTCAACTGCTACAATGACTACAAGACAAGTACAACCTGTGGGCGTTGGAATTCCTATACATGAGTATGAATGGAATTTAGGAACTTCATCGCGTCCAAATGTAGTTTATATTTATTACTCAAGAATAGACGTTGGAGCTAATCGCGTTAATATGGCGATAGTAAGTAGAACAAGGGCTGATGAGGTTATAGTATTGCCTCCTCCAACCGTGGCCTCAAGACCTATTATAGGGATTCGAATTTGTAATGATGTATTTTTAAATGTCCATGCTTTAGCTAGGGGCGGAAATGATGCGGGTGCTTTAGTAACAGCTGTAGATATGCACTTTAGAAATTTACCCGATATTAGCTGGATGATCATGGGAGATTTTAATCGCAACCCTAATCAACTCCTCCCATTACTTGATGCTGATTTAAGAAGACGCATTAACATTGTCTATCCACCTTCTTTTACGCAAACTTCAGGCAATACGATTGATTATGCTATCACTGGAAATTCTAATCAAGCAGCAGCCTATAGACCACCATTGATCACAGCTGTTTTAGCCTTAGCGGGTATTAGAACTTTTTTAGCATCGGATCATTTTCCAGTTAATTTTAGGAGGTTTTAAATGAAAAAAATTTTAGTTTTATGTGCTGTATTGATGAGTTTAGCTTTTGGCATTGAACCTAAAGGGGATTTGCCTGATTATACGCCTATGTTTGCAATCAGATCTCTTCAAACTGGAATTTCAATCAGTATTTTTAGAGAAAGCTCACAAGATCTAACCGATCAAAATTGGGTATTAAGAGAAATCACTTTAAGTGATAAATTAAAAGCTAAAGATACACTCGCTGATAAATTTCCTTTTGGTTATGTTCAATTTGTCAATCCAAATGATGATGATATATGTTTAGCTATTTTAGAAAGTGGTTTTTTTGGGGTTAAATCTTGTAAAGGAGATTTAGAAGATGAAAAATTAGAAACTGTTTTTTCTATCATGCCAACAACAAGTTCTGCGGTGCAAATTAGATCTTTAGTTTTGGGTGGAGTGGAATGTATATCTACCTTTCGCAACCCTCAAATTCCTTTAGAAACTCGTATAGGCATACAAGAATGCTTTAGAGGACCTCATCAATTTATCGCGCCTTTTCAGTTATTGTTTTTCACTCCTGCTATCGTTGAAGCAACTCCGCTTAATTAATTTACCTTTTTAGGTAAATTAATTATTAACTTTTATAAATAAACTAAAAACACTTAAAAAATATTTTTTAAAAAATCAAGCTTTATTTGCTATAATTGCTAAAAAATTATTTTAAAAAGGAAATTTTTATGTTAAATCTTTTGCTTTTAAGCAGTTCAAGTTATCAAAATACTGGTTATTTAACCCATGCTAAAACCTATATACAAGATTTTTTAAAAGAATGTGATTCTTTAAATGAAGAAATAATTTTTATCCCTTATGCAGGGGTAAGAAGAAATAATGATGAATATGAGAAAAAAGTAAAAGAAAGTTTAAATCAAGAAAATATCATCTCTATACATCGTTATAATCACTCTAAAGAAGCTATTTTAAAAGCTAAAGTCATTTTAGTCGGTGGAGGCAATACTTTTATGCTTTTATCTAAACTTTATGAATACGATCTTTTAGATTGTCTAGCTCAACGCGTCAAAGAAGGGGCTTGTTATATCGGCTGGAGTGCTGGATCAAATATAGCAGGAAAAAGCATAAAAACAACCAACGATATGCCAATTATCATGCCTCAAAGTTTTAACGCACTCAATCTTTTTCCTCATCAAATCAATCCTCATTTTATCAGCGGCAAAATTCAAGGGCACAATGGAGAAAGTCGAGAAGAACGCTTAGAAGAATTTTTAATCGCCAATCCTCAAGAAAAAATTTACGCCATACCTGAAGGATCAGCTCTTAGAATAAAAGATGATAAAGTTAAAATTATAGGACATAATCCAGTGCTTAAATTTGAATACCCTATGAAAAGCACAATTTTAGAACTTAATCAAGAATACCCTTATTAAAAGGAATTAAAATGCATAATTTTTATTTGATATTAGCAGCTTTAGGAACTTTAGCAACTGTTATTTTACTCATTAAAAAAGCAGAGACAAAAACAACTTTATTTGGTGTTGGTTTTATCCTTTGTTTGGTTTCTTTAAAGCCAATTGATGCCTTAAATGCCTTTACTTCTTCAATGACTCAAGCCTCTTTGCTTAAAGCCATTTGTGCGAGTATGGGTTTTGCCTTTGTGATGAAATTCACTCGATGTGACGCTCATTTAGTTCGGTTGCTCACCGCTCCTTTAAAAAATTTAGGCTTTTTCTTAATCCCTATTGCTTTTATCATAACTTTTTTTATTTCCATTGCCATACCTTCTGCGGCCGGTTGTTCTGCGGCTGTTGGGGCAACTTTAATCCCTTTATTGATGGCTTCTGGGATCAAACCTGCTATGGCAGCGACTGCGGTTGTAAGTGGAACTTTAGGAAGTGCTTTAAGCCCTGGCACTTCTCATAATGGCATCATCGCTGATATGAGTGGCCTAAGCATCCCTCAAGTTTTAAGTGTTCAATTTAATTTTACTTTTGTTTCTGGAATCATCACTTGTATTTGTTTAATCATTATGGCTCTTATTTTTAAAGATTATCAAAAAGGAGCAGTTTATGAAAGCAAAACACAAACCGAAGAAGGAATTAAAAAAGCAAATTTCTTATATGCTTTGATGCCTTTAGTTCCTATTGTTATTTTGATCGTCGGTGCGAGTGATTTACCAAAAATTGAAATTTTAAATCCTATTTTAAACTGGACAACTAAAATTCAAGTGGCAGAAGCTATGCTTTTAGGTGCTATTTTAGCTATGGTTGCAACTATGAGTAGTCCTACTAAAATTTGTCAAGAATTTTTCAATGGTATGGGAAATTCTTATGCTAATGTTGTAGGTATTATCGTTGCTGCAAGTGTTTTTGCTGCAGGATTGGAAGCTTGTGGGGCTACTAAGGCTGTGATTGAATTTTTAAAAAATGAGCAGCATTATGTCCGATTTGGAGGAACCTTTATACCTTTTTTAATGGCTATGGTAACAGGTTCAGGCGATGCGCCAACTATGGCTTTTAATCAGTCAATCACCATACACGCTAAAGATTTAGGCTTTGATCAGGTAGCATTAGGGATGGTAGCCACAGTCGCTGGAGTGCTTGGAAGGGTTGTTTCACCTATCATGGCAGCAAGTATTATTGTAGCGGGTATTGCAGGGATAAATACCATAGAAATTGTAAAAAGAACTGCGCTAGGCTCGATCATTTCTCTTTTGGTGATCGCTTTTATTATGCTTTAATTTCACTAGCTAAAAGAATGATTTCTTGCAAAACTTTACTTGCTGCTTTTAAAGATTTAAGTGGCAAGTATTCATAAATAGAATGAAAATTATGTGCTCCAGTAAAGATATTTGGACACATAAGCCCTTTTTCAGATAGCACAGCCCCATCATAACCGCCACGCATAGGAATGATCTTTGCCTTTATATCTAAATTTTCATAAGCTTTTAAAGCCAGTTTTACAGGGAGACAATCCGTAGTTTTTAAGGCATTAAAAACATTTTTATAACGATTTGATAAATGAATTTGTATCCTTTGCTCACCCCACATTTTTTTACAAGAATCGCATAAATCTTGCAAGAATTGCATCCTTTGCTTATATTTTTCCTCATCAAATTCTCTAATGTCTATTTTTAAAATCGTTTTTGCACTATTTCCATTTATTTCTTTCACCCAAAAATACCCTTCCTTGCTTTCCGTGTATTCAGGCACCTCACCCCTTGGCAGCATAGAGATAAATTGATGGGCTAAAATCAGCGAATTTACAAGTTTGCCTTTTGCACTCATAGGGTGTGCTGAAACTCCTTGAAAAGTTACTATAGCATCTCCAGCATTCCAATTTTCATAGATAAACTCACCTATACCACAACAATCCAAACAATACCCAAAATCAGCGTTAATTTCTTTCACATCAAAAGCCTTAGCCCCTCTTAACCCCTGCTCTTCATCAGGCAAAAAGCCCACAATGATATCCCCATGTTTTAAAGAAGGATTTTTAACAAAAAATTCAAGCATATCCATAATCGCAGCGATGGCGGCTTTATCATCCGCACCTAGCAAACTCGTTCCATCAGTATGGATAATATCATCGCCTTTGTAATTTTTAAGCTCTTCAAATTCACTTTCTCTTAGATAAAGATCTAATTCTTTATTAAGACAAATATCCCCACCTTCATAATGCGTGATTTGTGCTTTGGTGTCATTTTTTTGCTCACTACTAGTATCTAAATGTGCAAAAAAAGCTATACGGGGTGCATTGGAAACATTTGCAGGTAAAAGTGCTGTTGTGATAGAATTTGATCTTTTAACAATCTGACTCAATCCAAGCTCTTGAAGTTCCTTTTCTAGCAAACTAGCTAGTTGCATTTCATTAGGATTTGAAGGCATGATACCTGCCAAACCATTTTCTTTATTGGTTGTGGTATTGATCTTAGTATAATTTATAAATCTTTGGGCGATATCCATAAAAACTCCTTAAATTTTACGCTTAGGAAAAAGAATTAATCATCTTGTATTATAATCGCATTTCATTAAATTTTTAGGATGAAAAATGAAAAAAATATTAAATTTATTTGGTGCTTGTGCGGTTTTTGCAAGTTTAGCTTTTGCAGATGTTAATATGTATGGTCCAGGTGGCCCTCACTTTGCTTTACAAGAAATAGCAAAAAAATACGAGAAAAAAACCGGCGTAAAAGTCAATCTTACCTTTGGTCCTCAAGCTAGTTGGATCGAAAAAGCAAAAAAAGATGCGGATATATTATTTGGTGCTTCAGATCAATCAGCTTTAGCCATTACAACAGATTTTGATAAAAAATTTGATGTTAAAAAAATCGAACCATTGTATTTTAGAAAAGCGATCATTCTTACTCAAAAAGGCAACCCTCTAAAAATCAAAGGCTTAGAAGATCTTTCTAAAAAAGGAGTGAAAATCGTTGTCCCAGAAGGTGCAGGAAAAAGCAATACTTCAGGAACAGGCGTTTGGGAAGATATGATAGGAAGAACTCAAAATATAAAAATGATTCAAGATTTTAGAAACAATATCGTTGCTTTCACCCCTAACAGCGGTGCTGCTAAAAAATTATTTTTAGAAAAAAAAGCGGATGCGTGGATCACTTGGATCGATTGGGCTAAGGCAAATCCAGACTATGGCGATGTTGTTAATATCGAAAAAAAATTAGTCGTATATAGAACTTTCAACATAGTCGCAAAAAATAATGCAGATAAACAAATTCAAGATTTTATCACTTATCTTAAAAGTGATGATGCTTATAAAGTATTTAAAAAATACGGATATAGAAAATAATTTACGCAGAGATTTTCTCTGCATTTCTTGATAATTTAAGTCAAATTTCGCTACTATAATTTTATAATCTTCGGGGAATTAAATGATTTTTGAAAAACAAGAATATCAAGAAAAATGCATCAATAACATAATAGAACTTTTAAAAGATTTTGACTTTAAAAAACAAGATAATTTAAAACAATGTCTGCAAAATTTTTACAAAACCACCCATTTACCAATACAAAATATAAAAGACAAATTAAATTTAGATATCTTAATGGAAACTGGTACTGGAAAAACCTTTACTTATATAAATTTAATTTTTGAACTTAACAAAGTCTATAAGCAAAATAAATTCATAATTTTTGTTCCAAGAAAAGCTATTTTAGAATCCGTTAAACAAAATTTGGAACTCACTAAAGAGTATTTTAAAACACAATATCAAAAATATATAAAAGCTTATTTTTATACAGATACAAAAAGTCAAAGTGCGATCATAAATAATTATATTAAAAATCAAGATGAACTTTCAGTTTTAGTTTTAACAAATAGCGCTATAGATAAAAAAGGGAATATTTTAAATAAAAATAACGAAAGTTTATTTAATTCAAAAAGTGTTTTTGAAAATATCATAGACTTAAAACCAATTAGCATTATAGATGAGCCACATTTACTTAAGGGTAAGGCTTTTAATGAGTATTTTTCTAGATTAAATTCTTTATACTTTCGTTTTGGTGCTACTTTTCCTCAAGAAAAAGAGTATGAACTTAGCAATATAATTTATTGTCTTGATTCTATATCTGCTTTTAAAGAATATCTCGTAAAACAAATTAAAGTAAATACTTTAGGAACTCAAAATAAAAATATTTTTTTAAAAGAATACAAAAAAGACTTAGCCACCTTTACTTATTTTTCAAATGGCATGGAACAAGAGATAAAAATAAAAAAAGGTGATAGCTGTAAAATCTTAAATAATGCTATTTTAAAAAATGTTAAAGATAATAAAGCATATTTTGATAATGAAATCATCATAGAAAAAAAAGAAAATTATGTTTTAAATGAAGATGAAATTACAGAACTTTTAGAACAAGCCATAGATTTGCATTTTAAAAAAGAAGAAGAATTATTTAAGCAAAACATTAAAGCATTAAGTTTATTTTTTATACCAAGTATTTTAGACTTTAGAGGCGATAATCCTTTTATAAAAAATAAATTTGAAGAGTTGTATAAAACAAAGAGAAAACAAATACTTAAAACCGAACTAGACAAATCTTATAGACAATACTTAGAAAAAGACTTTGATGAAAATGGAAATTTAAAAGTCCATCAAGGCTATTTTAGCGGCGACAAAGGAAACGCGGATGAAAAAGAAGCTTATGGGGTAAAACTGATTTTAGAAGATAAAGAAAAGTTACTTTCTTTTGATACTTCTTTACGTTTTATTTTTAGCGTTTGGGCTCTACAAGAAGGCTGGGATAATCCAAATATTTTTACCCTCGCCAAACTTTCAAATTCTTCTTCGCAAATCAGCATACACCAACAAGTCGGACGTGGATTAAGACTTTGTGTCAATGATAAAGGCAAAAGAATTACCCATAGTTATTTAAATTTTGATGATGCCAAATTTTATGATATTAATTATCTTGATATTTTAGTGAGCGCAAGAGAATTTAATTATATAGAAAATTTACAAAAAGAAATTTCAAATTCTAGCTTTGCTTTCAACGAAAATAGTTTAAATTCTCTATCTTTCAAAAGTATCAATTTAAACGAACACCAAATTCATAGAATTTTAGTTCTTTTAGAAGACAAAAAAATAATACAATTTTCAGAAGAAGAAAATAATTATATTATATTAAAACCTTTATACGATAGCATAAAAGATGATGAAAAGGCTAAACAAATTTTGGGCGATAAATTTGAAACTTTATTAAAAGCTCTTAATGAAAATTCTCAAAACAAATACAAGCAAATTATCAATGCAAATAAAGAAAATAACAAAATAAAAATAAAACCCGATCTAGCCAAAGATTTTAAAGAACTTTGGGAAAGCATAAATAAAAAAGCAAGCATAGTCTATAAAAATATAAAAGAAAAAGAACTTATAGAAAAAATAGCAAAAGAATTTAATGCTTTAAAAATAGAAAAAGAAGTTTTATATTTTGAAAAAAAAGTTTTTAATGCACAAGAAAATACTATAATCACAGAAGAATTCAATATCTTAAAAGAGATCGATTATAAGGCTAGTTTATATAAAGACATCCATAATTTATTTTTAAATTTTTGTAAAAATGAAAAATTTCCCTTACAATTTTTACTGAAAATTTATGAAAAATTAGACAAAACCAAATTCGAAAATTCACCTAAAAAAGCTTTTGATAATTTAAAAAATATAATCAAAAACAAACTTCACCATAGCTTATTACAATGCTTAAGTTATGAATTTTCTTTAAATATTTTCTCAAGTTCTTATGAAAATTTAGTAGAAAATGGCAAATTCAGAGAAAGCATAGATATGCAAAAATTAGGACGCTATATAGATGATGAAAAACCGGCTAAAAATTATCTTTATGAAAGCGTAGTTTATGATTCTAATATAGAAAAAGAAATCATCAAAGAAAACAATGAAAATATAAACAAAAAAACCATAAAAGTCTTTGCAAAATTACCAAAATTAAGCATCCCTACTCCGTATAAAAATTATGAGCCTGATTTTGCTTATTTTTTAGAGGATAATAAAGGCAAAAAAATCTTTTTTATATGCGAAAGCAAAGGCTATAACAATGAAAGTGAAATTCCACAAGATGAAAGAAAAAAGATAGATTATGCAAAAGTATTTTTTAAAAATTTAAATGATACTTTAAAAAATGAAAACATAGATATTATTTTCAACACAAGGATAAATAAACAAAAACTCATAGAGTGCATAAAGGAAATTTTACAATGATAGATATCAACGATATAAAAAAAGAGAATTTAATCAACACAGAAGAAAGTAAAAACGAATTCTTAGAGTATCTAAAGCATAATCATCCACAAACCATAAGCGATAATGTGCCAAATTTAAATGCCATCATGCAACTTCTAGGCTTAAACACTAAAGCCCAAGGTTATGAGCTAACTTTTACCGGAAAAGCATTAGCAAATGCACTTTATAACACTCCAAACACTAAAGAATTAAAATTTGAAAAAAATCAAAGCTTAAATTACGAAAATACTAAAAATATCATCATAAAAGGGGACAATCTTGACGCTTTAAAACTTCTAAAGCAAAGTTATTATGAAAAAATAAAAATGATTTATATCGATCCGCCTTACAATACCAAAAATGATGATTTTATTTACAAAGATGATTTTAGGCAAGATTATAAAAAACTTTTGTTAGAAACTGGACTTTTAGAAATAGATGAAGATGGACAAGAGATAGAAAGCGAAACTTTAAGATTTTTCAACAGTATAAAATCAAGCAAAACCCATAGTGGATGGCTTTCTTTTATGCTACCGCGTCTTAAACTTGCTAGGGATTTACTTCGTGAAGATGGAGTGATATTTATAAGCATAGACGATAATGAACAAGCGAATTTAAAAATACTTTGTGATGAAATTTTTGGAGAAGAGAATTTTGTAGCATGTATAGTTTGGAGAAAAAAATATGGTGGTGGCAAAGGAGCCAATTTTGTTGTGGATACTCACGAGTATATTTTAATTTATGCAAAAGATAAAATGTTTTTATCTTTTAATCCTTTAAAAAGAACCAATAAACAATTGGAAATTTTTAAGTTAGAGGATAATTTTATAAAAGAAAGAGGCAAATATTACATACGTCCATTAAAGTCTGGTTTGGATAAAAGAGAAACTTTGATTTATCCAATCCAATGCCCAGATGGAACTTTTATTGAAACACAATGGATTTGCTCCAAAGAAACATTTCAAAAGTTAAAAAAAGAAGAAAGGATTGTTTTTAAACTTTTAAAGAATGGGAAATATAATATTTATAAAAAATTTTACGAAAACGATATGGAAGGTATTTTACAAGAAAGCATTATTTATGATTTAGCTTATAATGCAGATGCAAAATTAGAAATAAAAAAACTTTTTAATATAAAAGAAGGAAGAGATACCATTTTTGATACTCCGAAGCCTACTAACTTGATTAAAAGAATCTGTGAAATTTCTACAAATTCAAATCAAAACGATATTATCCTAGATTTTTTTGCAGGAAGTGGCACAACAGCACAAGCAGTTATGGAGCTAAATGCAGAAGATGGAGGAAATCGTAAATTTATCCTAGTCCAACTTGATGAAGAGATAGACGATAAAAAAAATAAAGTAGCTTATGATTTTTGTAAAAATGAGTTAAAAAGTAAAAATCCAGTCATCAGCGGTATAACCATAGAAAGAGTTAAAAGAGCCAGTGAAAAAATATCAAGCGAAAATAAAAATTTGGATTTAGGTTTTAAAGTATTTTCTCTTGCGGAAAAACCCGAACTCGTAAGCAATGATACAAACGCTTTAGCTTTAAAAAATCATGCAAATCTAAGTCCTTATGAAAAAGCGTTAAATTTGGCTTTGCAAGATTGCAAAACCTTAGATAGTGATCTAAAAGAAATTTTAAAAAATAAAATTTACCAATGCGAACAAAGCTTTTATGTGATAGAATTTGACGATGAGGTTTTCAATTTCTTAAAAAATACTCAAAATGAAAATGTATATATTAACGGTTTTGATGATATAAATTTAGAAATTTATTTAAACCTAGAAAGCTTTTTAAAAGAACGCTTAAAAGTGGTGTATTGAGGATAAATTAGAATGTTTTCAAAATTATAAAAAATTTTTAAAAATAAAACCAATATTATCAATAACACTTGATTTTAATTTTTAAAACTAGCAAAATATTAAGTGAAAATTGGTTATGATTTTTTCCTAAAAATTTTAAAAAGAGTAAAAATGAAAACCTTTCTCGTTTGTGCCTTAGAACCTTCAGCAAATTTGCACCTCAAAGAAGTTTTAAAAGCCTATAAAGATGAGTATAAAGAATTTGATTTAGTGGGAATTTATGATGAGAGTTTATGCGATGAATTTAATCTAAACTCAAAACCCCTCTATAGCTCACACGAATTTAGCGCTATGGGTTTTGTAGAGATCTTGCCTCTTATCTTTAAAGCAAAATGCGCGATAAAAGAATTAGTCCATTTAAGCTTTACGCAAAAAATAAATGCGATTTTATGTATAGATTCTCCCGCTTTTAACATCCCTTTTGCGAAAGCTTTAAAAAAAGCCGATTCTAAGATAAAAAGAATTTATTATATCTTACCTCAAGTTTGGGCATGGAAAAAAGGAAGAATTCCTATCATAGAAAGTCATTTTGATGTTTTAGCCTCTATTTTGCCTTTTGATGATCAGTTTTTTAGCAAAAGTATTTACGTTGGGCACCCACTTTTGGACGAAATCAAAGAATTTAAAGATGAAAAAGATACACAAGTTCTACTTTCAAAAAAAGAACATGAAAAAATCGTTGCTTTTTTACCTGGATCAAGAAGAAGTGAAATCAAACGCTTAATGCCTATTTTTAAAGAGCTTTCTAAAAATTTTCAAGGTGAAAAGATCCTTTGTATCCCTCCTTTTAATCTTAACAAACTCGATCTTTATGGCGATATTAGCGAATTTAAAATAGAGAGTAATACACCTAAAGTTTTAAAAAAATCAGATTTTGCCTTTATTTGCAGTGGCACAGCAACTTTGGAGGCAGCTTTGGTTGGAACTCCTTTTGTTCTTGCTTACAAAGCAAAGGCTATTGATATTTTTATAGCAAGGCTTTTTGTAAAGTTAAAATACATCGGCCTTGCAAATATTTTTTGCGATTTTGCAGGAAAAGAAGAGCTAAACCCTGAATTCTTACAAAATGAAGTCAATGTAGAAAATTTATATCAAGCTTATCTTAAATACGATTATAAGAGTTTTTTTGCTAAAGTTAATTTTTTAAAACAGTATTTAAAATTTGGAAGTGCAAAAAATTTAGCTAAAATACTTGATGAAAATTAAAAGGATAAATTATGCAAAAAGAACCAATGAGTCAATTTGGATATGATAAATTAGTTGCTGAATTAAAAGACTTAAAAGACAATCAACGCCCAGCAGTCGTCATAGAAATCGACACTGCAAGAAGTCATGGGGATTTAAAAGAAAATGCAGAATACCACGCAGCAAGAGAAAAACAGGCCTTAATCGAAAGTCGCATAGCAGAACTTAGTGATTTGCTAGCTCGTGCGCAAGTTATAGATCCTGCAAGTTATGAACACGATAGCGTAAAATTTGGATCTAGTGTTGTGATTATGGATTTGGACACTGAAAAAGAAAGTAAATACACCCTCGTTGGAATTTGTGAAGGAAATTTGGATAAAGGTTATATTTCCATTGCTTCACCTATAGCAAAAGCTATGCTTGGAAAAAAAGAAGGCGATGAATTTAAAGTTCGCTTACCTAAAGGTGAAAGCGAATTTGAGATCGTTTCTATTAGCTATGAACCTTTGAAATTCTAAGGATGCAAGAGCTAATCTTACAAAATAAGGCAATTTTAATTGCCGATGCACATGAAAATACTCAACGAAGAGGTTTTTGGAAATTTTTACAAGCTTTGAAAAATGATGAAATTTCCACACCTCAACTCATCTTAATGGGCGATATTTTTGATCTGCTCATCGGAGAAATTTCTGCTACTCATGAATTTGCAAAACCTTATATTTATTTACTTGAAGAATTAGCACAAAAAATAGAAATAATCTACCTTGAAGGAAATCATGATTTTAATCTTTCTTGCTTTTTTGAAAAGGTAAAAATTTTTTCCCTAAAAAAACAACCTTTAAAACTTAAATTGCACACAAGTAAAGTTAAAAATGAAAATTCCTATATTTTTTTAGCACATGGCGATATTTTTTTATCTCCTTGCCTACAATTTGCACTCAAAAGCCTTAGAAATCATTATTTACTTGTATTTTTAAACTGGATAAATCAAATCAGTTTTCACGCTATATCAAAAAAAATCTTAAAAAATCAAAATCGAAAAAATCTATTTTATAAGATAAAAAATTTTGAAAATTTAGCCAATGAAAGATATCTAAAATATAGGAATTTAGGCTCTTGGGTGTGTGAAGGGCATTATCATCAAAATTTTATTATCAATAAAAAAGACATTAAATATTTTAATCCTGATAGTTTTGCACACAAGGAAAGTTTTTTTTTAGTAGAATACAAACAAGAAATTGAATTTCGAGAACAGAAATTGAGGGGTCAAAATGTTTGATGAAAATATCGTGAAAACGGGTTCAAATGAAATGGAGCTTGTCGATTTCCGTATCTTTAAGCAAGGACAAGATAAGATTTATGAAGGAATTTATGGAGTAAATGTCTCTAAGGTTAGAGAAATTATCAAAATTCCAACCCTTACAGAACTCCCAGGAGTACCTGAATACATCGAAGGGATCTTTGATCTTCGTGGTATCGTTATTCCTGTAGTTAATCTTGCTAAATGGATGCAAATCACCGAGCCAGAAAGTACTTTGCTAAAACCTAGGGTAATTATTACCGAATTTAGCAATATTCTTATAGGTTTTATTGTGCATGAAGCTAAAAGAATTCGTCGTATCAATTGGAGAGATATAGAACCAGCAAGTTTTTCAGCAGGTTCTGGTGCTTTAGATAAAGGTAAAATTACCGGAGTTACACGTATAGAAAATGACGAAGTATTACTGATACTTGATCTAGAAAGCGTTATAGAAGAACTAGGAATTTACGCACCTAAAACTGATGTTGATTACAAATTAGAAAAATTTAGCGGAACAGCACTTATCTTAGATGATAGCTTAACAGCTAGAAAACGTGTAAAAGATATGATGCAACAACTTGGCTTGCAAGTTATTGAAGCTAAAGACGGAGTTGAAGGCTTAAACAAACTTGAAGAACTCAGTCAAGTTTATGGCGAAGATTTGTGTAATATTTTAAAAATTATAATCAGTGATGTTGAAATGCCTCAAATGGATGGTTTCCATTTTGCAGCACGTCTTAAAGATGATGTAAGATTTAAAGATATTCCTATTGTCTTTAACTCATCATTGTCTAATGAATTTATGAATGAAAAAGATGTCCAAGAAGCTGGTGGAGAAGGCTATTTGGTTAAATTTAATGCTAGTGATTTCTTTAGTGAAGTAACTAAAGTTTTAAAAAGACACCAATCACAAGAACAGGGGTAAAATATGGAAGATATGCAAGAAATACTTGAAGACTTTTTAGTTGAGGCTTTTGAGCTAGTTGAGCAAATCGACCATGATTTGGTAGAACTTGAATCAAATCCAGAAGATTTAGAATTACTTAATAGAATTTTCCGTGTTGCACACACAGTAAAAGGCTCTTCAAGCTTTTTAAATTTTGATGTTTTGACAAAATTAACTCATCACATGGAAGATGTTTTAAATAAAGCAAGACATGGGGAATTAAAAATCACTCCAGATATTATGGATGTAGTTTTAGAATCCATCGATAGGATGAAAACTCTACTTAACTCTATCCGTGATAATGGAAATGATACAGCTATAGGTATGGATATAGAGCCGATTTGCACAAGATTGACTGCTATTTCTGAAGGAGAATCTCCAGCTGGAAATTCAGCACCAGTAGAAGAAAAACCAGTAGAAACTCCTCAAGAAGAACCTGTGCAAGAACCAGAAGTAGATGTTAATCAATTAAGCGATTCTGAAGTAGAAGCTGAAATTGAAAGATTGCTAAAAGTAAGAAAAGCGGAAGATCAAGCACGTCGTGCGCAAAAAAAGAAAAATCCAACAACACAAGCTCCACAAAAAACAGAAAGTGGTGAAAAGAAAGTTCCAGCATCAAGTAGCGGTGGAGGTATGGATCAAACCATTCGTGTTGAAGTTAAAAGATTAGATCATTTGATGAATTTAATTGGAGAACTTGTTCTTGGTAAAAACCGCTTACTTAAAATTTATGATGATGTTGAAGAGCGTTATGAAGGTGAAAAATTCCTTGAAGAACTCAATCAAGTTGTAAGTCAGCTTAGCATTATCACAACCGATGTTCAATTAGCGGTTATGAAAACTAGGATGCAACCTATTGCGAAAGTTTTCAATAAATTCCCAAGAGTTGTTCGTGATTTAAGTCGTGAGCTTGGCAAACAAATAGAACTTGAAATTTCTGGTGAAGAAACAGAGCTTGACAAATCTATTGTTGAAGAAATCGGCGATCCAATCATGCACATGATTAGAAATTCTTGCGATCATGGAGTAGAAGATCCAGCAACTCGTGTAGCTAATGGCAAACCTGAAAAAGGTATCGTTCAACTTAAAGCTTACAACGAAGGAAATCATATAGTTGTTGAAATTACCGATGATGGTAAAGGGCTTGATCCAAATGGCTTAAAAGCAAAAGCTATGGAGAAAAATTTGATCACAGAAAGAGAAGCAGATCAAATGACCGACAAAGAAGCCTTTGCACTTATTTTCAAACCAGGTTTTTCAACTGCAGCTAAGGTTACCAATGTTTCTGGACGTGGCGTTGGAATGGATGTTGTTAAAACCAATATTGAAAAACTCAATGGTGTGATTGAAATTGATAGCGAATTAGGTAAAGGAAGTACCTTTAAACTTAAAATTCCTCTTACTTTGGCTATTATCCAATCTTTACTTGTTGGAACTCAAGAAGAATTTTATGCTATTCCATTGGCAAGTGTTCTTGAAACTGTTAGAGTGCCGGTTGATGATATTTATACTATTGAAGGTAAAAATGTATTACGCTTAAGAGATGAAGTTTTATCTCTTGTGAGACTTTCTGATGTATTTGGTGTTAAACAAGTACTTGAAAGTGGTGATCAAACCTATGTTGTAGTCATCGGTGTGGCTGAAAGTAAGCTTGGTATTATAGTAGATACACTCGTAGGACAAGAAGAAATTGTTATCAAATCTATGGGAGAATACTTACAAAATATCCAAGGTATAGCTGGAGCTACAATACGTGGCGATGGTAGAGTAACATTGATCATCGACGTGGGTGCTATGATGGATATGGCTAAAGAAATTAAAGTTGATATTAAAGCCCAACTTGAAGCCAGTTCTAAAAAAGTGAAAGAACAACCAAGTGATTATAAAGTTTTAATCGTAGATGATTCTAAAATGGATAGAACTTTAATGCAAAAAGCATTAGAACCACTTGGAGTAAGCTTGATCGAAGCAACAAATGGAGCTGAAGCACTTAATATTGTAAAATCTGGTGAGCACGATATTGATGCTATGCTTATAGATATTGAAATGCCAAGAATGGATGGTTATACCTTAGCAGCTGAAATTAGAAAATATTCTAAATATCGCAATTTACCACTTATAGCTGTAACCTCTAGGACAAGCAAAACAGACCGCTTAAGAGGAGTGGAAGTAGGTATGACTGAATATATTACGAAGCCTTATTCTCCAGAATATTTGGAAAATGTGGTGAGAAAAAATTTAAAACTAGGATAAGAATATGAGTAATGAAAAATTAGAGCAAATATTGCAAAAACAGCAAACTCAGATAGCTGGTCCTGATATCGATCAAAAAGAAGATGATATTATTCAACTTGTTGGATTTGTGGTTGGAGATGAAGAATACGCTATTCCAATCCTCAATATTCAAGAAATCATTAAACCTATAGAATATACAAGGGTTCCAAGTGTGCCTGATTATGTTCTAGGTGTGTTTAATATGCGTGGTAATGTTATGCCACTTATTGACTTAGCACAGCGTTTTCATTTGGGTAGCTCAAAAATGACTCCTCAAACTCGCTATATTGTTTTAAGAGGTTCAACTGATGCAGGTAGCAATGCTTCTGGAAATGCGGGTTTTGTCATAGATAGATTAACAGAGGCTATTAAAATTCATAGAAACCGTATTGATCCGCCACCTGAAACTTTACTTAAAGAAAAAGGTATGATATACGGTATAGGTAAAAGAGATGAGAATATCTTAACCATTTTAAAGGTTGAAGCCTTACTTAAACGTGAATTTTGATGATAAAGCTTTGTATTTTTGATTTTGATTCCACTTTAATGGATGGCGAAACTATAGATATCTTAGCTGATTCTTATGGTGTAGGTGATAAAGTAAAAAATATCACTTACACAAATTCTAACGAACAACTTGATTTTTTTGAAATTCTTATTAAAAAAGCATCTTATCTTAAAGGCATGTCTTATACAGAAGTTTTAAAAATAGGACAAAAACTTCCATTGATGAATGGAGCCTATGAACTCTGCGAATTTTTAAAATCCAAAAACATATTTTTAGCTATTTTTAGTGGTGGTTTTTACGAAGGAATTAATCCGGCAATGCAAAAGTTAAATATTGATGTAGGTTTTGCCAATCATTTACATCATAAAAACGATATTCTCACTGGATGTGTAGGTGGAGAAATGATGTTTTTAAATTCTAAAGGACTGATGCTTCAAAAACTCAAAAAAATGCTTTGTTTAAAAAATGAAGAAGTTATGTGTGTTGGAGATGGCTTTAATGATATCGCTATGTTTGAAGAAAGTGGCTTAAAAATTGCATTTTGTGCTAATGAACTTTTGCAATCTAAGGCCGATATTTGCATAAACAAAAAAGATTTAAAAGAAATAATAAAGGCTATATAATGAAAAAATTTTCTTTGTGGTGTGATTTTATTGAAAATAGTTTTTTAGATCATGATTTTTTAAACCTATTATCTTTTGGGATTAATGGTGCGACTTCTAATCCAGCAATTTTTAAAAATGCTATTTTAAATTCTCCAGTTTATCAAAATAAAATCGCTGTTTTAAAAGGCAAAAAAGTAAAAGAAATTTACGAAGAACTTGCCATTTATGATATCAAAAAAGCCGCTGATAAACTCGCTCCTTTATTTTATCAAAAAAATGATGGTTTTATCAGTATAGAAATAGATCCAAGGCTTTATGATAACACTACTTTAAGCTTAGGAGAAGCAAAAAAACTTTATACAGCCATTGCTAAAGAAAATGTTATGATTAAAATCCCAGCAACCAAAGCTTCTTATGAAGTCATGTATGAACTCATGAAAAATGGTATCAATGTCAATGCGACGCTGATTTTTTCACAAGAACAAAATAAACAATGCTTTGAAGCTCTTAACCAAGGCTTGATAGATTTTAGAAAATCTCAAGCCCACTTAAAAGGAAATCTAAACACTCCAAAAGCTATAATCAGTATCTTTGTGAGTCGTTTTGATAGACTCTTAAATGCAAAAGCAAAAGAACAAAATCGCATAGGCATCTTAAATGCAAATTTAGCCTATAATCACATTGTAAGTCAAAATGAACCTAATATCCGCGCACTTTTTGCTAGCACTGGAGTAAAAGGAGATGATCTATCAAAAGATTATTATATTAAAGAACTTCTTTTTGAAAATAGCGTAAATACTGCTCCACTTGATGCCATTAAAGCTTTTGATTGGAAATTTGATTTTAAAAATCCACTGGATAATACAGAAATTAAAACACAACTTGATCAAATAATCGCAGAGGATGAATTGAAACAATCTTATGATGTTTTATTGAAAGAAGGTTTAGAACAATTTTGCATAGCTTTTGAGGAAATTTTAAAAGCTTTATCGGATTTTTAACTTTTTACTCCCTCTGATTTTTAATATTTTAGAGGGAGTGCTTTCAAAAAAAACTTTATCTAAAATCACATCAGCTACACTTTTAGCCCAAATTTCATCAAATTTCTTTCCATGTTTATTGGCAGAACTCGAGTAAAAAAAACCATTTTGAAATAAAAATTCAGCATGCTTACAATCTTTAACAATACGGATGGCTTGATTATTAGGATAAATAAAAGTAGTTTTCTTAGCACGACGCACCAAATTTTTAAAACCTTTTGGCACCCTTGTGAGATTTTGCAACTCGCTAAATTTTGCTGAAGTGATAAGACAAGGCTTATTTTTAGCCCTGCCTTTTAAGGCATTTATTTCTTCTAAATTTTTACTTAAAAAACCAGCTGTTGTATCTGTTTGCGCTAAATAGATCATAAAATATTTTAAACTTTTAAGTGCTCTTGTAAGCTTTTTATTTCCAAATAAGTTTTTCCTTGTATAGCTTTGATCGACTTAGCACCCGCTAAAGCAGAACGTAAATTAGTAAAATATGGAATTTTAAAGCGTATGATATTTTCACGGATTTTTTTAGTATCTCCTTGAAAACTATGACTATCGCTTGTATTAATCACTAGATTAATTTCACCATTTTTTAATTTATCCTCAACATTTGGGCGACCTTCAGAAATTTTATGTACAAGCTCACAGTCAAAGCCATTCGCTTGTATTTCTTTACAAGTTCCACTCGTTGCCATTAACTTAAAGCCTAATTTAGTATATTCTGCAGCCATTTTTTTAGCATACTTTTTATCTTTTTCTTTTAAAGAAATAAATACAACTCCGTTTTCTGGCAAATGATTAAACGATGCAATTTGACTTTTTGCAAAAGAATTAGCAAAATCTTTACTAATTCCCATTACTTCACCAGTAGAACGCATTTCAGGTCCAAGTTCTAAATCACTACCGCTTAGTTTTGCAAACGGAAAAACCGCTTCTTTTACGCTAACATATTTTAAAGCTTTAGGTTGTAAAATTTTTCGTGTAAAATCAATAATTTTAAAACGATCGTAAAATTTTAAAGCTTCTTTTAGATCACCTTGCCACATCACACGTGTTGCTACTTTAGCTAAAGGAAGACCTGTAGCTTTACTGACAAAAGGCACAGTTCGACTCGCTCTAGGATTAACTTCTATGATATAAAGTTCATTATTGTAAATAGCAAATTGGATATTTAAAAGTCCAACAACACCCAAATTTAAAGCTATATCTGCTGTTTTTTCTGCAATTAAATTTTGCATTTTTTCATCTATATTGCAAGGCGGCAAAGAACAAGCACTATCACCAGAATGAACTCCTGCTTCTTGAATATGCTCCATAATTCCAGCAATATAAACATCTCTTCCATCGCAAATTGCATCCACATCAATTTCTGTAGCATTGTCTAAATATTGATCAATTAAAACCGGACTTTTATCACTTACACTTACCGCTTCTTGCATATAAATTCGAAGTTCGGATTCATTGCTCACTACACGCATGGCTCTACCACCCAAAACATAACTTGGACGAACTAAAACCGGATAACCAATTTCACTCGCTTTTAGCACTGCTTCTTCTACGGTAATTGCTGTCGAATTTTTAGGCTGATTAATGCCTATTCTTTCAATAAATTCAGCAAATTTTTTCCTATCTTCAGCCATATCAATCACTCTTGCATTTGTGCCTATAATTTTTGCACCAAAAGCACTAAGACGCTTAGCGAATTTTAATGGAGTTTGACCGCCAAAATGCACAATAATTCCATCAGGTTTTTCTCGCTCAATCACAGCTCTTAAATGTTCAAAATCAATAGGTTCAAAATATAAAATATCACTCGTATCATAATCAGTTGAAACAGTTTCTGGATTACAATTATACATAATGGTTTTTATGCCCATATCTTTTAAGGCAAAAGAAGCGTGCACACAAGCATAATCAAATTCTATCCCTTGTCCTATACGATTTGGCCCACCCCCTATAATCATAACTTTTTTTTCTTTTTTATCTCTTGATTCTTGCTTACTTTGAGTTAATTCACTCACATTGATACTAGAATAAAAATAAGGAGTTAAGGCTTTAAATTCACCTGCACAAGTATCCACTTCGCTAAATTCTGCTATGATTTTATGTTTCATTCTTGCATAATAAATATCATTTTGACTGAGTTCTAAATTATCTTTTAAATTAACTTGCAAGGCGATCATCTTATCAGAAAAGCCCATAGTTTTTGCTTTTCTTAAAAGAAATTTATCATTTAAAATATCCATATCGATTTGTTTTTCAAAATCTACAATTTCTTTAATTTGAGCTAAAAACCAAGGATCTATACTGCTTAACTCATAAAGCTCTTCTATATCAAATCCTTCTCTAAAAGCTTGTGCAACATAAAGCAATCTTTTTTCATTAGGATTGCGAATTTTAAATATAAGATCATTCTTATCTTCAAATTTAATCTCATCAAATCCACTTAAAGATCGCTCTAAAGAACAAAGTGCTTTTTGAATACTCTCTTTAAAAGTGCGACCTATGGCCATCACCTCACCTACACTCTTCATTGCTGTGCCTAAAGTTGTATCTGCGTTTGGAAATTTTTCAAAAGTAAAACGAGGAATTTTTGTAACAATATAATCAAGCACAGGTTCAAAACTAGCCGGAGTTCCTGTGATATCATTTTTTATTTCATCTAAGGTAAAACCAACCGCTAAAAGAGTCGCTACTTTTGCTATAGGATATCCCGTTGCCTTACTTGCTAAAGCACTCGATCTTGAAACTCTTGGATTCATTTCTATCACTATCATTCTGCCATTTTTTGGATTGACAGCAAATTGCACATTTGAACCGCCAGTATCCACTCCGATTTCACGTAAAATAGCAAAGGAAGCATTTCGCATAACTTGATATTCTTTATCAGTTAAAGTAAGAGCAGGTGCCACGGTAATACTATCGCCCGTATGCACCCCCATAGGATCGACATTTTCTATACTGCAAACAATAATACAATTATCATTTTTATCGCGTATAACCTCCATCTCATATTCTTTCCATCCAAGCAAACTTTCTTCTATAAGAATTTCATGTATAGGAGATAAAGCTAAGGCCATATTAGCAAGTTCTTTAAATTCATCCATATTATAAACAACGCCACTTCCAGCACCACCTAAAGTATAAGAAGCGCGGATCATTAAAGGAAAACCAATTTCATCAACAGCTTTTAAGGCCTCATCATAATTATACGCATACATCGATTTTGGCAAATCCATACCAATTTTTTTCATGCACTCTTTGAAAACTTGACGATCTTCGCCTTTTTTAATCGCTTCAGGATTTGCCCCTAAAAATTTCACATCTCCTAAAAGTCCGCTTTCATAAACTTCCATAGCGACGTTAAGTGCTACTTGCCCACCCATAGTAGGTAAAATAGCATCAATTTTTTCTTTTTTAATAATATTTAAAATATTTTCTTTTGTAATAGGTTCTATATAAGTTGCATCTGCAAATTCTGGATCTGTCATAATCGTCGCAGGATTAGAATTAATAAGCACTATACGGTAACCTAATTCTTTCAAGGTTTTAGCTGCTTGAGTCCCAGAATAATCAAACTCGCAAGCTTGACCTATCACAATAGGACCACTTCCTATAAGTAAAATATTTTTTATATCGGTTCTTTTTGGCATAAATCCTTCCTAAGTAGCGTAATTTAGCCCTAATTATAACAAATTTTACATTGAGTTTTAATATATTTTTTTTAAATTTCTAGAAGAAAAAATATCTTTAATCATACACTATCGACAATATAAAGATAAGCAGGGATATTGATTTTAACATAAGGTTTTACCACAACGCTTTTATAAATTTCTCCATTGCTAATTGCCACTACTTTGCCCACTGGAACATCTGAAAAAAATATATTATCAAGCCCACTGGTTAAAATTTCATCTCCTATATGTATTTTGGCAGATTTTGCAATAAAATTAACCACAACCTTACCATTTTCACCTTGAAGAAGTCCTGGAATTTTATCTTTTCCTATATAAACTGCAAAAACACATTTTTCATCACCTTGCAAAATTGCCATAGCTCTATCATTTTTATTGATAGCAATACCCGCTGTATATCCTTGATAGATTAAACCTTTATTTTTATCAGGTGGAACTCTAGCAAAATCAAGCCATAATCTCTTATAATCATTTAAGCTTACATAAGAAATAGCTCTTGTTAAAGAAACTTGAGGTAAATATTTGGTTGAATTTTTATCTTCTAAAATTCGGTTGAGTTGATTGGCAAAGCTTGTAGTTAAAACTGCCATATACTCTAACTCTTGATTTCTAGCTTTTAGTTTTTCGATTTGTTCTGCTTGATTAAAATGCTTAGAAAACTCTTCGGAAATAAAATCCTTAATTCCATAAAATTTTTCTATAACTACATCATTTACAAAAAGAACATTTTTTTTAATTAACCCTCCATAATAAAAAGATATAAAGATTAAAAAAAATAAAATAAGAATAAAAATAAGTTTATTCTTCATTAGTTAGCTGTTGCAAAATTGAAATTTCTTCTAATGCTTTACCTGTTCCCTTAGCAACAGCTAAAAGTGGTTCATCGGCAATATATACTGGCAAACGAACAATTTCTGAAAGATATTTATCAAGACCACGGATTAAGGCTCCGCCGCCAGTTAAAACAACTCCATTTTCTACAATATCACTTGCTAAATCAGGTGGCATCATTTCAAGAACCATTTTTAAGGCATCTGCTATTTCTTTAAGCTGCTCTCTCATTGCCTCTCTTATATCTTCACTAGTAAGCTCTATACGACTTAAAAGCCCACTCACTTGATCTCGACCTTTAACTACCATAGAAAGCTCTTTTGGAAGTTGAATAGCTGAACCTATTGTGATTTTTATCTCTTCACCTGTTCTTTCTCCAATAATTAAATTATATTTTTCTTTAACATAATTTACAATACTCATATCCAATTTATCACCGGCTGTTCTGATTGACTTTGAAATCACAAGTCCGCCTAAAGAAATGACCCCTATTTCTGTCGTTCCACCACCAATATCTACAACCAAACTTCCCTTAGGTTCATCAATGGGTAAATTCGCTCCTATAGCTGCTGCCATAGGTTCTTCTATTAAAAATACCTCTCTAGCTCCAGCACTTAAAGCACTTTCTCTAACCGCTTTTCTTTCAACTTGAGTTAAACCATAAGGAACTGAAATAATAATTCTAGGGCGTAAAAAAGACTTTCTTCTGTGTGTTTTTTCAATAAAATATCGGATCATCTTTTCAGTAATGTCAAAATCAGCAATCACTCCATCCTTCATTGGACGAATTGCTTCTATATTGCCAGGAGTTTTGCCCACCATATCTTTAGCTTCTTTTCCTACGGCTAAAATTTTGGCTTTAGCGCTGTATTTTTCACGCTCAACCGCAACAACAGAAGGCTCATTGATAACAATGCCTTTATCTTTAACCAAAATAAGAGTATTAGCCGTTCCAAGATCTATACCCATATCGCTCGAAAAAAATCCTATAAGTTGATCTAAAATCATTATATTCCTTTATTTTAGCTTATTTTCTTTTTAATCAATAATGCTTTAGCATTATCTCTTACAACTTCTTTTGTAATAATAATATCATAGTTTTTATATTCTGGTAATTCAAACATTAAATCCACCATCATTTCCTCTATAATACTCCTAAGTCCTCTAGCACCAGTTTTTCTTTCTAAAGCCAACTTAGCAATTTCTTTTAAGGCTTCATCTTCAAATTTTAAATTCACATTGTCAATTGCAAAAAGTTTTTGATATTGCTTAACAATAGCATTTTTTGGCTCTGTTAAAATTCTTACCATATCATCTTCATCAAGTTCATTTAAAGATGCTATAACATGCAAACGCCCGATTAATTCAGGTATAAGGCCAAAATGAACTAAATCATCCGGTTCGATTTTATCAAGTAAGGCTTTATTTTCTTGAGTATTATCATCAAAAAAACCTACAACTTTATCACCTAACTTGCGTTTTAATATAAGATCTAAGCCATCAAAAGCTCCACCGCAAACAAATAAAATATTTGATGTATCTATTTGGATAAAATCTTGATTAGGATGCTTTCTCCCACCTTTTGGAGGAATATTTACAAGGCTACCTTCTATGATTTTAAGTAAGGCTTGTTGCACCCCTTCTCCGCTTACATCTCTAGTTATAGATCGATTCTCACTCATTCTTGCAATTTTATCAATCTCATCAATAAAAACAATACCTTTTTGAGCACGTTCAACATCTCCATCAGCAGCCTGTAAAAGACGTGTAAGTATATTTTCAACATCTTCACCAACATAACCCGCTTCAGTTAAAGACGTTGCATCACAAATTGCTATAGGCACATCTAAAAATTTGGCCAAAGTTTGTGCAAGCAAAGTTTTACCGCTTCCAGTTGGACCGACCAGTAAAATATTTGATTTAAAAAGCTCTGTATCATCTCCGTCGAGTTTTGATCTAAATAATCTTTTATAGTGATTATAAACACCCACGCTAAAAACTTTTTTAGCTCTTTCTTGCCCGATCACATAACGATCAAGATACTCTTTTAAAATTTTTGGCGTCATATCATTAAAATTAATATTGTGCCCTTGCTCACTTTCTTTAGTCTCTTTTTCTTCTCCAAAAATAATATTATAAGCTGCCTCAACACAACACTCGCAAATAAAAGAATTATGATCACCATTTTCCAAAATTCTTCTTTGAGAATTTTCAAATTCATTACAAAAACTACATTTTCTAGGCATTATTTTTTACCTTTATATACTGGAATTCCACGCTTTGTTGTCAAAATAAAATCACACATTTTTTTAACATTCTCACTTTGTGTGTTTTCAAGAAGCTCTTGGGCATTATCTTTTAAATTCCCTTTTCTAAATAGAGATTTAAAAGCTTTATTTAAAACATCCACTTCATCTTTATCAAAACGGCGGCGTATGCCTACTAAATTTAAACTTCTAATGCTAGCACGATTTCCTTCAGCCAAACAAAAAGGAACGATATCTTGAGATAAAGCACTCGCACCTGCGATCATACAACTTTCTCCTACTTTTACAAATTGATGAATAGGTGTTAAACCTCCAACGACGCAAAAATCTCCAAGTTCCACATGACCTGCTAGAGTTGCGTTATTGGCTAAAATTATATTATGGCCCAAAATGCAATCATGTGCAATATGACAATAAGCCATGATAAAAGCATTATCGCCTATACGTGTAAAGCCATCTCCTTTTATTGTGCCCGAATTAATAGTTACAAATTCTCTTATGGTTGCATTTTTACCTATAATAACACCACTTTTTTGCTCATCTTTATAAGAAATATCTTGAGGAATATCGCCCACAATAGCATAAGAAAAAATTCTAGAATGATCTCCTATTGTTGTATCCGAAAGAATTCTAGCTCCCTGTTTTATGGTAACATTATTTCCTATTTTTGCTTCTTTACTTACATATGCATAGGCTTCAATTGTAACATCTTCACCAAGAATTGCACCTTCTTCTACCACTGCACTAGGATGAATTTTTGTCATTACTTATCCACAATCATCGCTTTAAGTTCAGCTTCTGCAACTAAATTTTCATCCACAAAAGCTTGACCTTTAAAAACCCACATATTACCACGATTTTTCACTACTTTCATTTCATAATCAAGTCGATCTCCTGGACGCACTGGATTTCTAAATTTTGCTCCATCAATGCCGGTAAAATATACAACTTTACTTTTAGGATCTACCTTATCATCCATACTTTCAAAAGCCAACACTCCACCCGTTTGTGCCATTCCTTCTAAGATTAAAACACCTGGATAAATAGGATGATCTGGAAAATGACCTAAAAAAACAGGATCACTAATGCTGATATTTTTGTATCCTTTAACTATCTCATTTTTCTTTAAATCAACAATTCTATCGACCAATAAAAAAGGATATCGGTGTGGTAAAATTTCTTGAATTTGCGATACATTTATCATTTAAAGCCCTCATGTGTTTTCTTCTATGAAAATTAAAATTTTACAAAAAAAATACTAACAAAAGCATAAAAATTATTTTTAAATTAAAAGAATTTTTTCCTCTGTATCAAAATAAATTTCACTTTTGGCACAAATTTCATAACGACCTTGATGAATTTGATCTAAGATAATCACGGGAGAGAGATTATAAGAATTAAATAATTTGTGGCGTAAATTGATTTCTTGATTGATTTTTAAAGGCTTATTTAAAAACTCTTCAAAAGTCTTAAATTTATTTTTTAATAAAGAATTAAAATATTTAAAACTCCAAAAATTAATTTCATCTTTAAAACTGACATAAAAATCGACTTTATCTTTTTCTACGCTCAATTTTGTATAAGAATTTTTAAAATGAGAATAAAATAAAATATATGATTTAATTGGTTTTTTATCCAATTTTACTAAAGCGTTTAAAAGTCGGTAATTTAAAAATTTATCTCTTTTGATTTCAAATTTTTTTCCTTTTTTTTCAAGAGTTTTAATTTTTTTATAAAAAGCTATTCTAGATTCTATACTTGCGGGCAAAATTTGTCCATTAATCGGAGACATCAATTCATCAATAAAACTTTTATCCTGCTTTTGTTTTTTCAGTCCATAAATACACCCGCAATAATTTTGATGATAAAGTTTTTGTTCTTTAGCTAAAGCAAATTGTCTTTGTGTTCCTCCATTTTTACGAAAATCTGGAGCTAAAAATTCTATACCGTAAGGTTCACATTCTTTTTGTAAAGCGTTTTTTAATTGTTCTAAATCTTTTTTTGGGCTTGTTAAAAGCGTAGTGGTAAGTTTTTTTTGTCCTAATTTAGCGGCAAATTCTACACAAGACCTCATTCTTAAATCAAAACAAATCTTACATCTTGCACCCTTCTCTGGCTCATCTTCAAATCCACGCACAGCATTGAGCCATTTCTCATACTCATATTCACCTTTATAAAGCTTGATTTTTAGCTTCTCGCAACTTCTTTTAACATCTAAAAATCGCAATTCATATTCACTTAAAGGATGGATATTAGGATCATAAAAATAACCTATAATTTCTTCCTTAGGATAAGCCTTTCTTAGCTCTTCTATAAAATAGTGACTATCTACGCTACAACAAATATGTACAAGCATTAAAGACTTTCAAGCACTTTTAAAGCATGATCTTTTACGCGAACATTGCTATAAATTTGCATAATTTTTCCATTTTCATCAATCACAAAAGTCGAACGTATAATGCCTTCGTATTCTTTGCCGTAATTTTTTTTAAGCCCCCAAACTCCATAAAGTTTTGCCACTTCTTTTTCACTATCACTCAATAAAATATGTTTTAAATCAAATTTAGAGATAAATTTTTCATGAGTAGAGGTGCTATCTGGACTTACTCCTAAAATCACAGCATTTTTATCGCCAAAACGATCATAATTTTGACTAAAATCACACGCTTCTGTTGTGCAACCTGGGGTATTATCTTTTGGATAAAAATACAAAATCACTTTTTTTCCGATAAAATCTTTGAGTGCTATTTTAATTCCATCTTGATTTAAAAGCTCAAATTCGGGAGCTTTGTCTCCTATTTTTAAATCACTCATTTTGCAGCCTTTGCTTTAATTTGCTCTACACTCTCTCCACCAAATCCTATATCATAATTTTCTACATCTTCTATCATTACAACTACTCTTTCTTTATTTTTATTATATTTTGTGCTTAAAAGATGAGTAATATCAGCTATAAGTTCAGCTTTTTTCTCCTTGCTTAATGCGGGTTTAGCTAATTTTATATTTACAATTGGCATTTTTTCTCCTTTTAATTTTTGTAATTATTTCAAATTTAATAAAATAAAACAATACTAATCATTGTAAAATCTGTAGTTATTTTTATAAAAATTTCAAGCTTTACTAAATTAAATCAAGCTTAATTCTTAATTATTTGCATTTAATGCAACCGAATTTAAAATATTATTAAAAGTTTATTGTTAGTTTATTTTTGATAGAATTGAGTCCTAAATTTTTAAAAATCAAAATTAAGGAAAAAAATGCCAGCTGATTTAAATGATTATTTTAATAAGAAAAATAAAAATTCCAATGAAAATAATCAAAAAAACTTTAATTTCAAAATGTCTGATTTTAAATTTTTTGGAAAAATTTCACCCTTTGTCTATACAATAGCAATACTAATCATATTTATTATACTCATCAAACCTTTTGTGGTGATTAACTCTGGAGAAATGGGAATCAAATCAAATACAGGTAAATACGATCCCGAACCTATCGCTCCAGGACTTCATTTTTTCTTACCTTTTATTCAAAAAATCACTATTATTGATACAAGAATACGACAAATCAATTATGCATCTTTTGAAGGTGCTAATGAAAATTTAAGTTCTGGATCAGGCGTTATCAATAAAAACAGTATTTCTGTTTTAGACTCAAGAGGACTTCCTGTATTTATAGATGTAACAGTGCAATACCGCTTAAACCCTTCTCAAGTACCACAAACCATTGCCACTTGGGGATTAAACTGGGAAAATAAAATTATTGATCCTGTAGTGCGTGATGTTGTAAGAAGTGTCGTAGGAAAATATACAGCCGAAGAATTGCCTACTAATCGTAATACCATAGCAGCACAAATTGAAGAAGGAATAGGAAAAACCATATCTGCTCAACCAAACAAACCTGTTGAACTTCGTGCAGTTCAATTAAGAGAAATCATCTTGCCTTCTAAAGTAAAAGAACAAATAGAACGTGTTCAAATTGCCAAGCAAGAAGCAGAAAGAGCAAAATATGAAGTTGAAAGAGCTAATCAAGAAGCATTGAAAAAAGCGGCTTTAGCAGAGGGTGAAGCAAATGCAACTATTATCAGTGCTAAGGGTAAGGCCACAGCTGTTAAAATTCAAGCCGATGCACAAGCTTATTCTAATAAAGAAATCGCCAATAGTTTAAATAATTCTTTATTGACTTTAAAACAAATAGAAACACAAAAGGAATTTAACGAGGCTTTAAAAATCAATAATGATGCTAAAATTTTCTTAACACCTGGCGGAGCTGTGCCTAATATTTGGGTTGATACCAAAGATGCTAAAAAACAAAGCTCCTTTCAATAATTTTTAGGAAAAAACGGTGATAGAAAAAATAAGAGAAATAGTGCTTTTTTATACCACTCATTTATATTTGGTAGATTATATGCTCATTTTGTTTATTTTTTTTCTTTTCACCGGAGTTTCGCTTTTATGTGTTTTTTTACGCCATAGACCAGTTATAGCGCTTTTTATCATTGCTTTAAATTTAATTTTTTGCTTCATAGTCTTTATTTTTGGATTTAAAATAATAGATCACGAGGCAAGAAGTAGAACTCTTGAAATTATATCTCAAAGAATGCTACATACCTCTGGAGATTTAATTGTTGATTTTAATATAAGCAATACCTCAAAACATGATTTTAAAGAATGTAAAATTACAACAAAAATTTTTAAAAATGTCTCGCCAAAAGATAATTTTATCAATCGATATAAAAATAAATTTATACCTTATAGACAAAAAAGTGCTGAAGTAAAAAACTTAAAGAAAAATACAACTCAATTTCAAAGAGTTGCCTTTGAGAATTTTCAATATGAAAATAACTTCACCATACATCTAGCTTCAGAGTGTTTTTAATGCAACTTACAATTTATCACTTATTCGCTTTTATTGTTATAATTGTTTGTTTTGTTTTAATTTGTGTTTTAATTTTTTTAAAGATAAAACAAAAAGAAATAGCTTTAATGGCTTATACTATCAATACTATTTTTTCCGCATTATTAATTTACTCTATTTTTTTAACCATCAATCAATTTACCGTTCAAGCTAAACTTGATAATTTATCCTATACTAGAGATTTAAGAAATGAAAGCGTTATCATTAATGGAAAAGTAGAAAATTTAACTCGATTCAATATTAAAAAATGCTATTTAATGCTTAATATATTCAATAAACAACATGTAAGTGGAGATATTTTTGACGATAAAAATATCCGAAATGCTAAAATGAAAAATATGAGTGTTTCTTACACTATAGAAATTATAGATAATCTTCCTGGAAATACTTACAAAAATTTTTCAGCTTCAGTGCCATTTCCACCAAGCTTTAATGATGTAGAATTTTATCATACTTTTAAATGTTTTTAAAATAAAATTTACTATTAAGTATTTATTATTACCTTTTAATTATTTTTTTTTAAAATAAATATAGATATTATATCCATTTGCAAAATTTAAATTATTTTTACGAAAGGATTAAAAGATGTTTAAATCTTTAAATATTGGCACAAAACTGATTTTATGTGCTGCCATAAGCATCATCATAGGATTAGCAATAATGATTTTTTTCATATCTTTACAAGTCTCTTCAAATATGGAAAAACAAGCTGAAGAAGCCATTACAATAGCTTCAAAAAGATATATAAACTATATGCAATCTGCACTTAACGAGCCTATAGTGCTTTCAAATACTACAGATATGGCGATTCAAGATATAATAAAAGATGATGGACAAGTTAATACTAACATAGTACAGAATTTAATTAAAAATACTTTAGATGGTAGCATTCATACCACTTATGCTTTTTTATATTTAAAAGATCCTTCAATACTTGTTGGCGGCGATAAAGACAAATTCTTAAATAAAGACGGCACCTTATCAATGATTTTTTACGATTCAACTCTAGGAAGTGCCGGTGGAATAAAAATAACTCCTTATGAAAATCTTTATCAAAGTGCTCTTGTTTTGCAAAAACTTGAAAAAAATGCCGATTTTAATAATCCTCATGTTGAATTCGGAAAACCTATGAAATTAAACTATGGGCATGGCGAATTCCTAGGAATAAATTTTGCTGTACCGCTTTTCAATAAAAGTGGAAAATATATCGGATCTTTAGGTTTTTCTCTAGAATTTTCAGAAATGTCTAAAACTTTATTGGATCCAAAATTAAATTTTCATGAAGGCGATCAAAGAATCCTTTTCTCGGATGATGCAAGATTTATTATACATGAAAATCCTAAAGCACTTTTAGAAAAAATAAGTGATTATAATCATTCTCCTTCTGTTAAACCTATCGTAGAAGCGATTAAGGGGCATAAAGATTTACTTATGAATGATTTTCTTACTTCCACAGGATTTTTAAGCTATGCTTCTGTGGTATCCTTTAGCACACTTAATGATTCAAGTCACTGGAGTATATTAGTAACGACACCGCGTTCATCGGTTTTAGCTCCCGTATATAAATTACAATTTTCTATTATTATAATTGCTATTATCTTTTTAGTGATAGTTTTAGGCGTTATTTATATTTGCGTTAGAAAAATAATAAGCAGTAAAATCAGTATGACTTTGCATTATTTACAAAATTTCTTCCGCTTCTTAAATCATGAAACTAAAGATGTTCAAACTATAGAAATCCATAGCAATGACGAATTAGGACAAATGGGCAAAATCATC